>CAXNFZ010000058.1:0-12687 GCA_964201495.1 Chloroflexota bacterium
TCCCCCTCTCCCCTACCTCCTCTGCCTCAGCGCCTCGTACAGCGCCACCGAACCCGCCACCGCCGCGTTCAGAGACTCGACGCGCCCGTGCATCGGCAGCGCCAGCACGAAGTCGGCTTTCTCGCGCACCAGCCGGTGCACGCCTTCGCCTTCACTTCCCACCACCAGCGCCGTCGCGCCCTTCAGATCTGCGTCGAACAAGGGCTTCGCGCCCGGCCCGCCGTCCAGCGCCGACACCCACACGTCGCGCTTCTTGATCTCCTCGATCGCCCGCACCAGGTTCACCACCCGCACCACCAGCATATGCTCGACCGCGCCCGACGACGCGTTCACCACCGCCGGCGTCACCTCCGCGCTCCGCCGCTCCGGGATCACCACGCCGTGCACCCCCACCGCCTCAGCCGTCCGAATCAACGTTCCCAGGTTCTGCGGGTCCTGCAGCGCATCCAGCACCAGCAAAAATGGCTCCGCGCCGCGCTCCTGCGCCCGCGCGAACACGTCATCCAGGTCGACATACGGATATGCCCCCGCTTCCAGCAACACGCCCTGATGCTGCGGCGTCACCTGGTTCAGTTTGTCCCGCGGCGCGCTGCGCACCGGCAACTTCGCTTCCGCTGCCAGCTGCCGTATATCGCGCAAGATCGGCGCGTCCTCCACCCCTTCGGCAATGTACAACGCCTGAAAACTTCGCCGCCGCGCGCGCAGACTCTCGCGCACGCCATGACGGCTGTATATGCGATCTAACATGGCGTCGATTTTAGATTTCAAATTTCAGATTTTTTGTCTTCAATCTGAAATCTGGTAACTACTCAGGCCATCCATTTTTCCAACGCGAAACGCGCTATTCCTTCCCCCGAAGGGGGAAGGAATAGCGCGTTTCGCGGGAAATACTGATTTAGGCCTGAGTAGTTACGAAATCTGAAATCTGAAATCCAATTTCCCCACTCTCTGCTACCATCCCCTCACTATGGCCAACAAGCTCAAGGTCGCCGTCGTCGGAGTCGGCGGCATCGCCAACACGCACATGCCCGGATGGGCCGCCTCAGAACATGCCGAAGTCGTCGCCGGCGTCGATTTCGCGCAGCCGGCGCTCGACGCCTGGTCGAAGAAGTACGGCGTCGCACGCACGTACACCGACCTGCAGGACGTCCTCAACGACAAAGACATCGACATCGTCGACCTGTGCGTGCCCAATATGGCGCACGCCCCCTACGCGATCCGTGCGCTCAACGCCGGCAAGCACGTCATCTGCGAGAAGCCGCTCGCCCCCACGCCCGACGCCATCCGCGAAATGATCGCCGCGCGCGACGCCTCCGGCAAAATGCTCATGACCGCGCAGCACTTCCGCTTCGCCGGAACCTCGCAGGCCGTCAAGAAGCAGATCGACACTGGCGCGCTCGGCGACATCTATCACGCCCGCAGCTGGATGCTCCGCCGCGCCGGCATGATCCCCACGCCCTCGTTCACCAAGAAGAGCGTCTCCGGCGGCGGCCCGTGCATCGACATCGGCGTGCACGTGCTCGACCTGACGCTCTGGCTCATGGGTCACCCCAAGCCCGTCGCCGTCACCGGCGTCGCCAAACAGACGTTCGCCGGCCGCAAGGGCCTCTGGGCCCACTGGCGCCCGGACACCCCCATGCCCACGCCCGAGAATTTCGACGTCGAAGATTTTGCCAACGCCTACGTGCGCTTCGACAACGGCGCCACCCTCATGCTCGAGGTCTCCTGGTTCATGCACCATGACACCCTCGGCGAGGACATGCAGATCTGGCTCTACGGCACCGACGGCGGCGCCCACTGGCCCAAGGCCGAGTTCCTCAGCTCAAACTACGAAACCAAGCAGTTCTACAACACCACGCTCAAGTCCACCGCCGACAAGATGGAACCGCACGCGCTCGAATGCGTCGAGTTCGCCCGCGCCGTCGCCGAGGGCCGCCCCTCGCCCGTCCCGGCCGAACAGTCGCTCCAGGTGCTCACCATCCTCGACGGCATCTATCGCAGCCAGATCGCCGGCGGGGAAATCAGACTCTGACATTGCACATTGCACATTGCACATTGCACATTGCACATTGAGCATTCCTGAGTGAGTGCCATTCGCGCTCAGGCTGTGATTGATCTGCATCAACCGCAGACCCAATGTGAAATGTGAAATAGACAATGTGAAATGTGAAATAGACAATGTGAAATCTGAAATCCCCTTGTTCCCTTCCCTCCTCCGCCACACCCTTCTCGTCGGCGACGCACGCGCGCTGACGCAATGGCTGGCGCGAGGAGGGCGCCCGGCCAGCGCCGCCTCAGCCGATCTGCCCGGCGTGCTCACGCACGAGCAGATCGCCGCGCTCACCGCCGCGCCGCCGCTCGACGGCCCCGCCCTCCGCGCCGCACACGCCTGCACCCTCGCCGTCTGCGGAGCCGGCGCCGCTGACTCACCCGACGCGCGCCTCGATCAGGTCGCCGCCGCCCACGCCGCCTTCCACGGAACGACGGCCGACGACGGACCGCCGACCGCCGAGTTCGAAGTGCATGAGCTGGCGCCGTACGCCTTCGCCGTCACCCGGCGACACGGCGCCCAACGCGTGCTCTGCCTGACGAACATCACGCCTCACACACAGCTCGTCCCCATCCCCTGGCGGCGCATGCTCGGCTCCGCCAACGTGCGCGACCTGCTCGGCGGCGCCCGCCTCGCCGTCCACGGCCCTTCGTTTCAGCTCGGCCCGTGGGACGTGCGCTGGCTGGGGAATTAGTAGGAGGTGGATAGTGATAGTGATAGTGAAAATCTTCTCAAAAATCACTATCCACCATCACCATCACCATCACTATCCACTATCACTATCCACTATCCACTATCCACTTACAATCTCCGCCCCATGACCGTCCTCACCACCCTCCGCTCCGTCTCTGCCGCGCGCTGGCTGCGCCTCGTCGTCGGCCTCTATATCTTCGGAGCCGGCATCGCCCTGATGCACAGCGCCGACCTCGGCCTCGGCCCGTGGGACGTGCTGAGCGACGGCATTTCGAAGATCAGCGGCCTGCAGCTCGGCACGGTCACGATTCTGGTCGGCGCCGCCGTGCTCAGCCTCTGGTTGATCATTCGCGAACGGCCCGGCATCGGCACCGTCGCCAACATCCTGCTGATCGGAACGGCGGTCAACCTCACCGAGCTGTTCCTGCCCCGCTTCGAGGCGATTCCCGTGCGCTTCATCCAACTCCTGCTGGGCGTGGCCTCCATCGGTCTCGGCAGCGCGCTGTATCTCGGCGCGAAACTCGGCCCCGGCCCGCGCGACGGCCTGATGCTCGGCCTGCACCGCCGCACCGGCCTCAGCATCCGCGTCGCCCGCACCGGCATCGAACTCGTCGTGCTCGTGCTCGGCATGCTGCTCGGCGGCACTGCCGGCTTCGGCACGCTCGTCTTCGCCTTCGGCATCGGGCCCACCGTACAGTTCATGATGAAGTGGGTCGACCCCGTACCCGTCTTCTAAGAAGCCGGGTACGTTTCCTTCGTTTCGAAGGTCAGCAACCAGACAATCCCCACCCACCATGAACGCTGCCGAAGCCTTCCGCACCCTGATCGACTCCTCCTCCAGCCAGCGCCCGAACCAGCAATCCCTCCTGAACGTGACGTTCTTCGTCGGTGCTGGCTTCTCAAAGACATGGGACGTCAATTCCCCCACCGGCAACGAGCTATTCACGTTCCCAAAACAGTTCCTCGCCGACATGGCAGCCAACATCGAACTCGATGACCTGCTCGACCAGCCGGGCTACCCGACAAACGACGCTGCTCCGTCGACGTTCAAAGAACTCGTCTACAACCTGAGCATGCAGCTCAAGTACCCAGGCATTCGCACGCGCTACATGGACGAGCAGAGCATCGTCGCCACGCTCGACGAAATCAAGGCCATCGTGCAAAAGCGCTTCGAGTCGCTCACGTCGATCAACCACTTCGACAGCATGCGCGACCGCTTCCCGCTCCCCGCACAGCCTTCGCCGAATCAGCGCGCCATCCTCGATTTCTTCCAGTGGCTCAGCGAACAGCAGAGCGAAATGCTCGGCACCGCGCGCGGCGTTCACACGAACTTCCTGTCGACGAACTACGATTACGTGATCGAGACGATCCTCGACAACACCGGCGAGAAAAAGATGCTGCGCAACACCTACCGCGGCATCACGCCCAGCATGGTCAACGGCCAGCGCAACACCAACATCGTGCAGGATCACTGGTCCGTCAACACGCTGTTCAAAATCAACGGCGGCTTCGAAATCGTGCCGCACGGCGCAACATATCAGCTCGACTACCGGCCGCGCACCTTCGAGGCAATCCGCGAACACGCGCCGGAGATCATGATGCCGTCGAAGGAACAGAATTACGTCAATCCGTACTTCACCTCGATCTTCCCCAAGGCCGTCCGCCTCCTGCAGGAAAGCCGCGTGCTCGTCATCGTCGGCTACAGCCTGTCCGAAGAGGACGCGCTGCTGCGCTTCCTGGTGCGCCAGTTCGCCGAGGACCTGCGCGACGTGCACGGCAAGTACATCTTTTACGTCGATTACACCGACTCAGAAATTCTCGAGCAGCGTCTGCAGGGCTGCTTCCGCTACATGAACCGCATGGACGTCAACAACGTCTACACCGTGTCGAGCGGCTTCATCGACTGGATCAGGGAAGTGCTGAAGTAGTTCCCGACGACGACTCAGGCCTGCGTCGATGCTTCGCTATTTTCGCCATCGCCATCGCCATCGCCATCGCCATGGAGCGTACGTCGGCCTGAGTAGTCGCAGTTCATGGATTCATGAAGGATGCGTCCGCTGTTTAGGGGAAATACATTTCTCACGCGAAGCCGTCGCGGCTTCGCGTGAGACGAATCTGCTGTCAGAATTTGCCCCCAGCTACGGATACACCCTTCACGAAGATCGGCATCTGTCCACCTTGAGCGCGACAGCGCCGGCTGCACTGTAGATTGTTTCTACTCCATACATTTGCCTGCGCAGTTGTTCCTCTACGGTCTTATACCTTTTGATATTGTGGGTAGCCACCACGTAGAAGCTGCAGTCCGGCAATGACGACAGTTCGACCACGAGTTTTTGCACTTGCCTCTCTGAAAGCCGTTCGAATTTTCGTTTCGGGAAATGAAACTCTGCGGCAGGCTGCGCCCAGTGATCGATGTAAATGCTCCGATCCGGCACGTCTGCGCCGATGGCCGTGATCGCGCCCTCGATATCCTGCGTTGTCGCCCGATATGCGCCGCGAATTCCGCTCACGAACGAGATGCCGATCAGCAGCGCACTGCCGCCGAACACAATGGCATCGCGCACTCGTGCGTCGCGCACCGATTTCCACGAACGCACACGCCGCCGCGCAAATCATCCACGGCGTCGCAAACAGATTCTGTCGGTTCCCACCGAACGGATACCTGCCCGCCACGGCCGCCAGCACCGTCACTGCAGCAACCACGATCACGGCCGCAAGAATCACGTCGTTGACGCGCAGATCCGAAAAAGCCGCCCTCCGCAGCCGCCCTCCTGCATACACGACGATCGCTGCCGCACCGAACAGCGCAGGAATCCATCCTCCAAAAGCGTAATAAAAATAGCCCGACAACGACGTCACCAGCCATTCGACGTGCCCAACCAATCCGTCCGTTGGGAAGAACGACGCAAGATACGTGTTGTACCCGCTGGCCGTGATCCACGCCATCTGATGCCGCGCCAGTAGCCAGTAGCTCAGCAGCCCACTGACGGCAAGTCCACCACAGAGCAGCAGCAGCCGGCTTACGACGATGCGCCGCGCGAGCAGCCCTTCGGCAACATACAGCCCCAGCACCGCCAGCGCCGCAAAGATCAGCCCATACGACAAATTCGGCGCAAGTACGACGGCGATCCACAACACGAAAGGAAATCGCTGCGGCGCTTGCCGTGCATGCAGCAGCCCGTACAACAGCAGCAGCGCGCCCAGCACCGAAAGGCTGTACTCGCGCGCTTCCTGCGAATACTGAATCTGCACGGGCAAGAACGCCAGCCAGGCGGCGGTGATCAACGCCGCCGGCTTCGCCACTCCCACCTTCGGCAGCCGCAACGCCAGGGCAACGGCAAGCAGGCCAAACATCAGCGGCAGAAAACGAATCGTGTACGCATCATGCACTGAGTCGCCGAAAAGCCACCACAGCGTCGGCAGCACGATCGGCGTGGTGTTGTTTCCCCGCGCTCGCTGAATCATCTCGACGAACGAATGGTTCGAATTGATCACAGTCACGGCCTCGTCGAACCACAGCGACGTCCCGCCGAGGTTGTACGCACGCACGGCGAACGCTGCCAGCAGAATGGCGACAGCAATCCAGCGCAGCCGATTCGCAGTGAAATGCATCGATTACTTTCCCGTAATCAGCTTGATCGCCGCCCTCATGTAGCCCATCGCATACGCCTTGCCGGCATGCCACGGCGCAGCGCACGCCATCTGCGGCGTGTGATCCGGAATCAGCACACCCTGAAAATTGTGCTTGTGCAGAATCCGAATCACTTCGATCATGTCCACGTCTCCGTCGTCGACGAACACCTCGTCGTAGTTCGGCACCGTGCCGCGCACGTTGCGAAAATGCACGTAGTGAATCCGGCCGGTCGATGCGTAATGATCGACCATGTCGTTGAAACTGCTGAAATCTCCCTTGCGGCTCATCTCCGCCAGCGTCCCCAGACAAAACTCCATGCCGTTGCTCGCCGTGGGGAACAGATTCAGCAGCTTGTCGTACAAATCCCAGCCGTACACCAGCCGCGGCGTGCCGCGCAGCGTCGGCAGCGGCGGGTCGTCCGGGTGCAGCGCCAGCTTCACTCCCGCCTCTTCCGCCACCGGCAGCAGCTCGCCGAGAAATCGCTGCAGACGGCTCCACAGTTCATCATGCGATATCGGCGCCACCGTGCCGCGCCGCCCCTGCGGGTCGTACTTCTCGACGTCGTACACCATGTTCCAGATCATGCCGTCCGGAATCGGCGTCTCCACCGTCTCGTGATACCCCACGCTCGGCGCGCCGCCGCGCGCCACCTCGACGGTCTGGCGGCCCCACACGCCTGCCAGGCTGAAGTTGTAGCCCATCACCGGGATGCCGACGCGCCCCATGTTTCGAATCAGCTGCTTCAGATGCGCCATCTGCTCGTCGCGCTTCGGCCCGTCCAGCAGCACGTCGTACCAGTGCGCCGGCTCGAAATTCTCGATCGCCTCCCACTCCAAACCCTCGGCGTTCATCGCCGCCTTCGTGTCGCGCAGCCACTCGTACGACCACGCGTAATCGTCCGGGTCGCTCACCCCGAAACCGTAGTCCGCCGATCCGTCAGTGATGACGTTCGCCGATCCTTCCTTCTTGAAATAGCCGACCACGTGGGCGACGATGTGCGTCGCTCCAGCCTGTTTCGCGAAGCGGTAATGCTCCTGGTTGAGCATCGCACCGTACAGTCCGAGTCCAAGTTTCATGATGTGACGATTATGCAGGAGATGCAGCAAATGGGAGTGCTCAAACCGCATCTGGGCTCCGATCATGATGCGCTGACGATCTTCCCCCTCTCCCCCTCTTCCCTCTTCCCTCTCCACCTCTCCACCTCTCCAGGACTACACTCCATTTCCATGAAAGGCACTCCGATCACCGAGTCGTTATACGAATACATCCTGACCGATTTCGTCGCAGAGGACGAATTCATGCGCGGCCTGCCCGCAGCGGCCGAAGCGCGCGGCATCCCGCAGATTCACATCGCGCCCGAACAGGGCAAATTTCTGCAGATGCTGATGAAGATGATCGGCGCACGGCGCGTGCTCGAGGTCGGCTCGCTGTTCGGCTACAGCACGATCTGGATGGCGCGCGCGCTGCCCGCCGATGGCAAAGTAGTGACGGTCGAGCTGAACCCGCTGCACGCGCAGGCGACGCGCGAGAACGCCGCGCGCGCCGGCCTGGTCGGCAGCATCGACGTGCGTCAGGGGGACGGCCGCGTCGTGCTTCCGCAGCTCGCCGCCGAAGCGCCGTTCGATCTGGCGTTCATCGACGCCGATAAAGCCGGCTACGTCGATTACGTCGATCAGGCGCTGAAGCTCGTGCGCAAGGGCGGCCTGATCATCGGCGACAACGCCTCGGCCGAAGGCGCGGTCTGGGATCCGAACGGCAGCGACTTCGCGCGCACGATCCGCGCCTATAACGACCGCGTCGCCCGCGAGCCGCGCCTGTTTTCGCTGCTGATCCCGATCGCGGATGGGATGCTCGTGAGCGTGGTGCAGTAGCGGCGGGCATATCCGCAGTTTGGGGCAGCTTTCGACAGCAGATTTGTCTCACGCAAAGCCGCAAAGCCGCGAAGAATGCGAAAAACGCGAAAAACGCGAAGGGAAAGGCTTGTGATGGCTTTCCTCGCCTTCACAGCCCTGCGAAAAGATTCACCACAAGTACCCTAATCCGTACCCCATCCTGCAGCGTATAAACATTATTGCTCGGGAATTCCCGTTTCCGAGGAATCTGGCGCCGCCTGCCTTTGACCGTGAAGTGTCGCAGCAATTGGATGTGAAAAACACGTAACCCAACACTTTATTTACGCCCGGCTTATGTCAATGTTCTTGCTACGCAAAAATCCCAAAAACAACTTGCGTAGTCGCCTTCGGCTTGAAAAAGCTCGATGACAAATTAGGAGCGATCAAAAATATGCAGCGATTCAAACAACTCCACCTGATTCGACAGCTGCTGGCAGCGGCGCTCGTCGGCGCATCCTTGAGTGTTCCGCATGCTGCTGCGTCGCTGGGCGGCCAGCCGCCGGCCAGACACATCAAAGCTGAAGCAAAGCAGAAGCCTGCGCGCGGCGTTCAGACGACCCGAACGGCAACTCCTTCGACGTTTGCTTCCGTCCAGGCCACCCCTGTGATTACCCGTTTCGATGATCGTGCACCGATCGCAGTCGGAGATCAGGAAATGCAAATTTGCGGCACCGATCTGATTTCTGCGACGAAGGTGCTTTTCAACGGCCGATATTCGGCCGGCCTCTACGAATGGGACGCTACCCCCGCTGGTTCTGCAGATGGCTGCTGGTACACCACTGTGCCGATCGCCGATCCGCCGGACGCTGTGAATGGCCGGCTCGTGATCGTTGCGCCGAACGGCGTCGCCACTGCTACGACTGATTTCACCGCGACTTCTTTTGTAAGTTCCAGCTTCAATTACAACAGGGCGTGGCTGCCGGATGGCAAGTATTATGTGCTGACCGGCCCATATCTCGGCACCGCCACGGAAGTTTCGCTCGATGATGCGCCGGTTTCATTCCAGTCGGCGAACCCGATCCGCCTGCTCATCCCCGTGTCGGATTTTGACGCGCTGACGCACACCCTGGCGATTACAACTCCGTATGGCGTTTATACCAATTCTGTAGCTTTTCTAGAGCCGATGCTCACAAACATGATCCCTCCTGATAAAGATGGATCTTTTGAGATTACGGATCTGTATTACGATGCTTCTGTTGGTACAACGTACAACGTCTACCGTACCCCCAACGGTATGTTGTTGCCAGGCAACGATTTTATGTCTAGTTATAGGACATATGTGGATACGGGAAATACTCTGACACCGACAATATTGGCCGTGTCAAACATTCTGGTCACCGCGACCTTGATTGGGCCGAATCAGGTGTATGCGTCCGGCACGTTTACGTCCGCCACGACGACGCGCACCATTCAGTGGAGCTCAGTTGGCTCGATTCAGCCAAACAGCCAGGAGTACTACGTCACCGTCACGTTCACGGATACGGCCGGCCTCGGCCCGCTCAAGCTGCGCACACGCCTGGATGAAGATGTCTGGGAGCTTGAGAATGACATGATGGCCATGGTGGGCACGCCCGGAGAGCCAGACTTTGCCGTCATGACGCCGGATGGTCCGGTGCGCGTCGGCTTTGGCACCAAGGGTGTGTACACCACCAGCGCCGGGTTGTTGGAAAATGCCACGTGGGACGGTTTTGCAGCTGCTAATTACTATGAGCTCGACGAATGGATTGAAAATCACTCGCTCCACTACGAAAAGATGCCCGTCCCCGGCGCCTATGTCACCGGAACCACGGCGAACATCGACCTCGCCACAGATTCAACTAATGACTACTATTGCGCCCTGCAGCAGGCGGAGTCGGGCTGGTATTCAGGCTATGTCTATCTCACGGAAGCCACCGACTGTGACATGGGCGCATCGATGAGCTGGACGGTTGATCCGGCTGCGACGACGGCGAAGGTCACCCACATTCTTCTGAATGTGGCCAGCGATCCGATTCAGAACGACGTGGCTGGGTTGGATGGCGTAGTTGCCACCGTCGCCGGTCGGTCGTTGAACTTCGCACCGACGCCGTTTATTTCTTCGACATTGATCTACACGGATGCGACGCCGCACAATGGTTCATCGGTGATTCTTACGCCGACGCTGAGCGACGCACAGAGCATCGTTTCATTGGTGCAGGTGACTGCGCCGGGCGCGTCGGCGGCCGTCGCATGCACCCTGACGCCGTTCACCTGCCCGCTTGAGATCGGCGTGAACCGCATCGATGTCACCGTGCTGTCCGCCAACTTGCAGAAGTCTCGAATCTATCGCTTCTACATTACGCGTGCGGCCGCGCTCTCGACGGATGCGTCTCTGCTGAACCTGGAGATCAACCCAGGCACGCTGGCGCCGGCGTTCGTGTCGAACACCAACAATTACACGGCGGAAGTGCCGAACAGCACGACAAGCGTCATGGTGACGGCGACGACGAACGACGCCGGCGCCTCGGTGGCGTATGCGTCGTCGGCTGGGCCCTGTGGAATTGCTGCACGTAGCGCCATCCCCGCGCCCGCTCCGGGTGCCCCCTGCGAGGTGGCCGGGCCGAAGACGTGGATTACTGCCACGGTGACGGCGGCGGACGAGAGCACTCGCGAATACTCGATTGAAATCACGTTTGCAGCGCCGCCGAGCAGCGATCTCACCATCGGCAACGTCTGGCCGAAGACCGGCGTTCCCGCCGGCCTCATGCCCGTCTCGTTGTTCGGCTCCGGCTTCACCGGTGTGTTCTCGGTGACGGTCGGCGGCAAGCCGCTGGCATCCACTAACTTCACCGTGCGCGACGACGGCCGCATCGACATCCGCGAGATGCCGGCCGGTGAAAACTTCACCTACGTCGACTTCGTGGTGACCGGGACGAACGGTTCAGCGACGGCGGCGCAGGCGTTCCTGTACATCGATCTATCAGCTGGCGAAGTGCCCGCCTCCGGCGGCGTGATCACTACGGCGAGTGGCGCGACGATCACCGTGCCGACGCTGGGCAGCAGCTTCGTGCTGACCTATACGCCGGTCGCGCCGCCGATCCCGCCGCTGGGCAACGTGCTGATGCACGTGTTCCGGCTGGATGCGCTGCTCAACTGGATTCCGGTATCGGAGATCTCACAGCCGATCACGATCGAGCTGCCGGTGGACCCGAGCGTCGTGCCGAATGGCGAGTGGCCGTGGCTGTATGTGTTCGTGCCGGCGGCGGCGGGGAAGAGTGATAGTGGGAAGTTGGCGACGAACACTATCCATTCCTCATCTGCGGGCATGTGGTCGTTGGTCCCCGGCCAGCGCTACGACCCGGCGACGATGCGGGTGACGGTGCGCTTGTCGCGTATGGAAACCTACGCGCTCAGCACGCTGATCCTGCGCAACTACTACTTCCCGCGGATTGGTCCGACGTACGCGCCGCTAAACAGCAGGAAGTAATTCAGAGTTCCGCGCGCTCCGACTGACAAAAACGGACAACGCTGACGAACGAACCCGGCTTCTAAGAAGCCGGGTTTGCCAGTCAGTCCATGCAGCGTGTGCAGATGCCCCCGGGGAGTGCTCAAAATCTAATTGATGAAACCCGCGAAACACGCATGCGGGTACACTCACCCGCCATGAAAACCAAACTTCACCGCCCGGCTTTCTGGCTCGCCGCCGCAGTGTTGCTCGCCGGATGTCGCAGCCTCGCCACGGCCCCCGCTCCCGCCGCTCCAGCGGCGACGCAGCCGCCCGCCGCCGAAGTCGCCCCAACCGAAACGGCCGCTCCCGCGGAGCCGGCCGGCCCGGCTGAAATCGTCACCTGGTACCAGTTCGACGACAAAAACGAGGACCCGAAAAACGACGAGGCCGTCGGCAACGCCTACATGCGCGAGAGCATCGCGCAGTTTGATAAAGACCTCGCCGGCAAATTTGTGCTGGTCAATCAGCCGCAGCCATTCAATAAGATGACCACCGCGCTCATCGCTGCGGTGCAGGCCGGCGGCGAAGTGCCGGACATCATGCAGTCCGGCCTCGACGCCATGCCGCTCTTCCTGAAGAACGAGGCGCTCGAAGACCTGACCGACTGGGCGAAGGCGCAGCCGTGGTTCGCCGGCCTCGACGCCAACGCCCTCGCTGGCTGCACCGGCCCCGATGGCCGCATCTACTGCATCCCCGGCGCCGTCACCGCGCACGCGGTGTATTTTTGGAAGGATCACTTCCCCGGCGGCTTCCCGAAGACGCCCGAAGATTTCCTCACCCAGGCCGAGGCGCTCAAACAGAAGAACGTCTACGCTGTGACCTTTTTCGGCAACGGCAACGTCTTCGACGGCGACGCCACCAGCCGCATGTTCTGGATGATCACTTCGTCCTACGGCGGCAAATGGGACGACGGCAGCGGCCGCATGCTGCTGAACACACCCGAGAACATCGA
>CAXNFZ010000059.1:0-12658 GCA_964201495.1 Chloroflexota bacterium
CTGCTGTCGAAATCTGTCGTAACTACTCAGGTCATCCATTTTTCCAACGCGAAACGCGCTATTCCTTCCCCCCGAAGGGGGGAAGGAATAGCGCGTTTCGCGGGAAATACTGATTTAGGCCTGAGTAGTTATAATCTGTCCCTAACTGCGGATGCGCTCGTCGGGTGTGCGGCTAGAATCCCGAAATATGAAGCGCCCGAATCACTATCGCCCGACGTTCACAGAGACCCATGCCCGCCGGCCGCTGCTGGCGCGATTGACGCCTCTGACCTGGATGATTGTGTCGATTCTGATGCTGTTGCTTGGCCTGGCTGGTGCCACGATCTGGCGCACTGCGCAGCCCGATGGGCTGATGCAGGCTGGGCTGGCGCAGCGGTTGGCGACGGCGACGCCGGCGCCCTGACGCAATTGTCAGAGTTCGTCGGATTCATACGACATACAACTGCGCACACTGTAGTGCGTCATGTCGAACCACTACACACCGGAGCCGCCGCCTGATCTGCCATTGCGAAGCATCGAACCTTCCTCGTCGAGTTCGCCGCTTTTGCCGCCACTAAGCGTTATTGCGGAGTCGCTGCACACTGCGGCTGAACGTCACGCATCACTTGTCACGGAGGCCTACACGATTGAGCAGCACCTGCGAGGTGCGTGGCAGCGTTTGGATGGTGGATGGCAGTCGTATGCGCGTGAAGATATCGAGACATTTTGTGCGCATGCGTTGAATGAGGCGACGCGCAACGTGACGATGCTGCAGCAGCTGAGTGCGGCGCTCACACGCGCTCAGCTGCATATTGAAGAAGGTGATGCAGATGCGTCGACGCTCTTCGGCCGTGAGGTGTTTTCAGAGGCGACGCGGGCCGAAATTGCTTCGCTGATGGCTGAGATCAGCATGGGTGGGATGCGTGGATTGGTGTCACCGCGGCAGTTTTTTCGCGACTCGGCGCGATCGCCGTCTTCAGCGCAGATTCTTGAAGGAGCCGGTGCATCGGAGGCTGGAGACGCAGCGGCTGCAGCTGCGGCCACAGACGGAGCTGATTCGACCGCTGGTACGGTTGACGAATCCAGTAACCAAACCGGCCTGGGTGGCGGGCCCGGCATCAAGATTTCGACGGAGGAGACCACTGCTGTAGAGACGTGCGCGGATACAGGTTGCCTGGCGATGACTGTGCAGGGATCGGGCAGTGCTGCGCCGAAGGATTCAGTTGGAAATATCGTGTTCCGGCTCGGGTCGAATCTGCCGAATGGGCTCGAGCTTGTGCTCGGTTCGGTTGGCGGTATGTCTCTGGGCAAGCTGGCGCTGTCGATGCGCGGCGCAGAGTGGAGCCTGCCTGTGCCCGGCACCGAGATCGTTCACAAGCTTGCCGATGGAACGCATCTGCACGTGCACAGCGAAATCGTCGAATCGGGTGCGCGGGTGTATACGGATCGAAGCGGTAATCGGCATATGGCGACTGTGTCGGGCATGAAATATGTGGCGACGCTGATCGCGCTGAATGGCATGGTATCCGTCGCAGATTCGGTGACGGTGCGGCAGTACGCGTGGCAAGAGCCCCGACGATGGTCGTTCGTTGACTGGTTCCCGAAGAAGCCGGATGACGGCCGCGAGCCGAATGAATGGAAGTTTCCAGATTTGTCGAAGCTGCTGGGGTGGCCCAAACTGCCGCTGATTCCGCTGTGGCCGAGTGTGCTGAGCGCGCCAGTCGCACCCCTGTTGCAGATTGCACCGAGCGCGCCTGATGTGCCGAGTATGCCGGGTGTGCCAGGAAAAAACCATCAAAAAGCCGATGCCTGAGCAGTTTCGTTCCAACGCTACACTCAGTCGTTGCCAGAAATGAAAAAATATCTCCTGCTTATGGCTACGGTGTTTGGAGTTGGTGTGTGGGCCGACCTCGCACGTGGGCGGTGGCCGGACTACTTCAGCCCGTTTTCCGCGGCGATCGGAATGTTGATGGCGTACGTATGCGCGGATATTTTTCTGCCGCAGATGACGAAACCCCGTCGGCGCCGCATTGTCGTGCTGCTGTGGAGCGTCGCGTTCGTCGCATGTGCGCATACGCTGCCGATTCTGCTGGCCGGCCTGGTGCAGATCCCGCGCGTCGGGGTGCAGTTCCTGCCGGATGTGCTGGCCGGTGCCTGGTACACGCTGCGGCAGGCCTGGGTGCCTGTAATGGTGGGAGGGAGTGTGCTGTATTTCGGACTTCGTAACTACTCAGGCCATCCATTTTTCCAACTCGATACGCGCTATTCCTTCCCCCGAAGGGGGACGGACTAGCGCGTTTCGCGGGAAATACTGATTTAGGCCTGAGTAGTTACAAAAAATCTGAAATCTGAAATGTACAATCCCCCTATCTCATGGCAGAAAATAATCAGGTAATTTACTCGATGGTTCGCGTCGGCCGCGTCGTGCCGCCGAACAAGCCGATCCTGCGTGACATCACGCTCGGCTTCTATTACGGCGCCAAGATCGGCGTGCTCGGTTTGAACGGTGCTGGAAAGTCGACGCTGCTGCGCATCATGGCCGGCATCGACGACGAGTATCAGGGCGATACGGTGCTGGTGAAGGGCTACACGCGCGGCATGCTTGAACAGGAGCCGCGCCTCGACGAGAACAAGACCGTGCGGCAGGTGGTCGAGGAATCGGTGCAGCCGCTCGTCGAAATTCAGCGCCGCTACGACGAGGTCAGCGCGCAGTTCAGCGAACCAGACGCAGATTTCGACAAGCTGATCGAAGAGCAGTCCAAGCTGCAGGAACAGATGGACAAGCACGACATCTGGACGCTGGATAGCCGTCTGGAGCTGGCGATGGACGCGCTGCGTTGCCCGCCGAGTGATGCGTCGGTGAAGAATCTGTCGGGTGGTGAACGCCGCCGCATTGCACTGTGCCGGCTGCTGCTCACGGAACCGGATATTCTGCTGCTCGACGAGCCGACGAACCACCTCGACGCCGAGTCGGTGGCCTGGCTCGAGCGGCATCTGCGCGACTACAAAGGCACGGTCATTGCGGTGACGCACGACCGGTATTTCCTCGACAACGCCGCGGAGTGGATTCTCGAGCTCGACCGCGGGCACGGCATCCCGTGGCGCGGCAATTATTCGTCGTGGCTGTCCCAGAAACAGGAACGCCTGCGCCTCGAAGAGAAATCCGATGATCGGCGCCAGAAGACGCTCGACCGTGAGCTCGAATGGATTCGCATGAGCCCGCGCGCGCGGCAGGCAAAGAGTAAGGCGCGCGTGAGCGCGTACGAGAAGCTGCTCGAGCAGGAGACCGAGAAGCGCCGCGAGGAATTGGAGATTTACATTCCGCCGGGCCCGCGCCTCGGCGATATCGTGGTCAACTTCGAGGGCGTGTCGAAGAGCTTCGGTGATCGGGTGTTGTACGAAAACGTCGACATGAAGATTCCGGCCGGCGCGATCGTCGGCATCATCGGACCGAACGGCGTCGGCAAGACAACGCTCTTCCGCATGATCGTCGGGCAGGAAAAGCCTGATGCCGGCAACGTCATCGTCGGTGAGACGGTCAAGCTCGGTTACGCTGACCAGATGCGTGTGCTCGATCCGAACAAGTCGGTGTGGGAGGAGATCAGCGGTGGCGAAGACTGGCTGACGCTCGGCACACGCAAGGTGAACAGCCGCGCGTACGTAGCTGGCTTCAACTTCCTTGGCTCGGATCAGCAGCAGAAGGTCGGCTCGCTCTCCGGTGGTCAGCGCAATCGCGTGCACCTGGCGCGCATGCTGACCGAGGGTGGGAACGTGCTGCTGCTCGACGAACCGACGAACGACATCGACGTGAACACGATGCGCGCGCTCGAAGATGCCATCGAGAGCTTTGCGGGCTGCGCCATGATCATCAGCCACGATCGCTGGTTCCTCGACCGCGTGTGCACACATGTGCTCGCCTTCGAAGAAGATGGCGGCGTGCGCTGGTTCGTCGGCAACGTCAGCGATTACGAAGAAGATCGCCGCAAGCGGCTCGGCTCGGCAGCAGACACGCCGCACCGCGTCGTACATCGCAAACTGCAGCGGTAGTTCCCAACGCGCAGCACGCCGTTTGTTTTTCACCGGATGTTCTCCTGGGGAGCCGACGGTGTGTTGCGCTGGAAATAGCGATCTGGGCCTGAGTCGTTACGATTCTTTACTATGTCGGTCAGCAAATGGTTCTTCACACTGTTGCTTAGCGCAGCGGTTACCGCGGGTACATATGCGGTGTTCGAACGCGTGTTGAACATGGAGCCTGGCCGGCCACTTGCTTCGGCTGCGTCTGCGTCTGCGGCTGTGCCTGCGCCAATGGATGCAGTCGGGACATCGTCGATCGAAGTCGCGCCGATGAGTGCAGAATCGCAAGCGCCTCCACCGACGGCGGACGTGCCAGCTGAGCAGCCTGTTGAAATGGTGGTGGAGCCGGTCGCTGCGCCGACTGCGACCGCGCCGGCGCCCATGAGTGCCGAACCTGCGGCGGACGGCGTGGTGAAGGTTGTCATCAGCACTGTGCACAAGCCGGGGCAGCGCACCCTGGAATATGTGTCTCTGGTCAATGAATCCGGGCGCGTCGATATGACCGGATGGACGATCGTGAGCCCGGGTGGTGTGATGTACACATTCCCAAGCTTCGTGTTGTTCAGCAATACGTTCGTGCGCGTCTACACGATGAGTGGTACGGATACACCGACCACGCTGTTCTGGAATCAGGGCGAGGCGATTTGGAAAATCGGTGATCTGGTGCTGCTCAAGAACGGTGATGTGGAGATGGCGCGATTTACTGTGAAGTGAGGGATCGCGTGTTTCGCGAGAAATATCGACTGAGGCCTGAGTAGCAGCGGAGTGCTCATCCGTTCCGAAAAGTTGTGTGGTGCAAGCTCTCGATGTGAACGATTTTCTGGATGCGAAATCTCTTGCCGCGCTGCTGCGTTCGGCAGGAGCGTTGACTGCCGGCGCGATTGCAGCAGTGCGCACGCGCGAACAGGACAGCACCTGGGCGCAGCTGACGCGCATCGAAGTCGAGTATGACGAAGCGGCGGCCGGCGAGCGGCCGGTGCATCTGTTGCTCAAGCGATGCAGAGGCGACGTGGCGACGACGCCGTCGGAAGTCGAGTATTACACGCGCGACTATGTGAATGCGCCGGGTGCGCCGCTGGTGCGCTGCTACGGAGCACATTACGACGCCGACGCGCGCGAGTATTGGATTCTGCTGGCCGATCTGGAGCGCACGCATCGCAACGGATGGGCGGGCGACCCCGGACTCGGCTATGGATTTCGGCTGGCGGATGCGCTGGCGGCGCTGCACGCGCCGCATTGGCGTGCCGCGCCGAAGCAGCCGCAGTTCGAGCTTGACGCGTTCTTCGGTCATGTGCGTCGGGGGTTACAGCCGCTGCTCGACGCAGCCGGCGCTGAGCTTTCGCTGCGTCGCCGCGATCTGCTGCATCGATTGTTCGACGAGCACCCGCAGCACATGATGCGTCGTGTGGGTGACGCATCCGGCTTTACGCTGATTCACGGCGACGTGAATCCGGGCAACGTTCTGCGGCGGCGCGACGGGCGTGGCCCGGTGCTGTTGATCGATCGACAACCGTTTGCGTGGTCGCTCACGCGCTGGCTGGGCGTTGCGGATTTGAGCACGGCGATCGTGCACTGGTGGCCGACGGATGTGCGGCGTCGGTGCGAGCACCCCATGCTGCAGCGGTATCACCGCGCGCTGCTGCGCCGTGGCGTGACTGACTACGACTTCGCGCAGCTGTATGCCGACTACATCGACTGTCTGGTGCTGAGCGTGTACGTCGCCGTCGAATGGTGCAGCGTGCCGCAGGACGTCGAGCGCATGCGCTGGCTGTGGCGCATGCAGCTGACGCGTGCGTTGCGGGCGATGGAGGAACGAGGGTAACCCTACCCCTGCCGCGCGTTGTAGACGAATTGTCGGCTGTCGCGAAACTGTCGGAAGACAGCCATCGCCTCTTCGCGCAGCACGTTATTTGTCACGGTGATGCCGCGTTTGAGCAGCTCAGCTTCCCAATCCGGCGTGATCGGGCCTTCGTCGAAACCGGTAATTTCCTCGAGTTCGGGGCCGCTGCCGGAGATGACCAGCGAGCGGATGCCGGACCAGAGTGTGGCGCCGAAGCACATCGCGCACGGCCGCCAGTTGACGACGAACTCGTAGGCTGGCATACCGGGGCCGCCGAGGTCGTAGGCGCCGAGAATTTTTTGCGCGACAGAGAGCGTCATTACTTCAGCGTGCGCGGAAGAAAAACCGGAATCCAGCACACGATTCACGCCGACGACGACCACGCGGCCGCTGTCTCGTTCGAACACGCCGGCAGCGAACGGGCCACCGGTGCCGTGTTCGATGTTCAGGCGCGAGAAGCGGATCACCGCGGCCATACGTTCTTCCCGCGTGGGAAGAAATTCCGGCAGGCGGGCGAGTTCGTCGATGGTCCAGTCAGGAAGGGAGAGAGAAATGGAGTGAGCGGGCATTTGAGGGTAGAGAGGGGTGGGGAAGGAGAGAGGAGAGAGGGGGGAAGGAGAGAAGAGAGAGGAGGGAAGGAGAGAAGAGAGAGGAGGGAAGAGAGAGTAGAGAAGAGAGAGTAGAGAGGGGGAAGGAGAGAGGCTCGCACTATCTTCCCCTCTTCCCCTCTTCCCCTCTACTCTCTACCTTCTGCCCTCTGCCCTCTTCCCCACCTCTCCCCTCTCCACCTCTCCTCCGTATACCTCATCCATGCTTGTCAAGACGTCATTGAGTGAGTTGACCTGATCGAGGATGTTCTCGCGCAGGCGCTGCGTCTTGCTGCTGTCGACATCCTTGGCGTCGACGAGCAGCATCTGCGAATAGACGGTGCCGAGGGCTGTGAGCGTATTTTCGAGCTGCAGTTCTGCGCGCGTCATCGTCTGTGAAAGATTCTGCAGTGCGGAGAGCTGGGATTTACGGCGTTCGATGGTGTCGAGAATTTCGCGTTGGATGCCGTCGTTGCTGGCGGAATCAAGACGTTGTTGCAGATTTTTGATGGATTCCGGGACGCTGCGCAGGTCCGCGGCGATGACGCCATCGTTGCGGAAGGCGTCGATGCGCACGGAGAGAGAGTAGATGCGACGCACCCATTCTTCGACCTGGTCGGCGGCGTCCTTCATGCGATCGTGCATGACGGTGTTTTGAAAGCGGCCAACGGCAGAGTCGATGCGCTGGCGGTATGCGATGGCCTGAGCGACATTTTGCTGCAGGTGCGGGTTCGTGATCACAGCGATATCGAACGTGTCGCGCAGCGCTTCGGACACGGCGGCTTCGCCGGCAGATCGGCTGGCGACCTGGGCGCCGACGACGATCATCCACAGCGGGATCAGGAGCGCCAGCCACCACCATGGCGATAGATTGAGTGCGACGCCCAGCAACGGAATGTCGATGTCGAGCGCGATCAGCGCGATGCCTGCGGCGATGACTACGGCGCTGAGTGGGCTGAAGACGGCATTCTTGATCAGGGTGCCGATCGTGCGCTGACGGAGGTCGCTCATGTTTCTATTGTCCAACGCCTGCCCCACACGCGGAGGTGGGGCAGGCATGAGAACATATTACTGTCGTCCGAGGCGTCGCTTGCGCTCTTCGAGCTGTGCGTCGAGTTCACCGCGGCCGAGCACATCGTCCATTTGCTGGTCGAGGTTTTGTGCGGCGATTTCGGAGCGGGCAGACGCCTGGTCGAGGCGAGTGCGGATGCCTTCGGCCATGCGCGCGACATCGGCGTCGCCGACGCCAGCGAGGTCGTCGAGCGAGCGGATTGTGCGGGCTGTGATTTCCTTGGCCTTGGCCAGATCGAGCAGGGCGGCCATTTCTTCGCGCTGCTGGCGGATGGTGGTGAGCTTGGCCTGCAGCTTGAGGCGCGCATCGAGCAGCGCCTTGTATTCGCTTTCCTGGCGCTCGAGCTGGGCGGCATAAGTTTCGAACAGGCCTTTGGTGCTGTTGAACTTGGTCTGTGCGGCGCGCGCCAGATCTTCCTTGCTCTGCGTCAGGAAGATGTCAATGTTGCGATCGAGTTCGTCCATCTGCTTTTTGAACTCGTCGCGTTTGCGCTGGAGGGTTTTGACCTGGCCGCCCACAGTGGCGGCGGCGTCCTCGAGCGCATCGAGATTGTTGTCGACGTCGCGGATGTACTGGTCGATGACGGCCATCGAATTGGACTGCAGGGCTTTGTCGACGAGCGCATGCAGGTTGGCCGAGACCAGAGTGGATACTTTTTCGAGAAGGGTTGCCATGTTTTCTAGAACCTCCGCCGAGAGTGGCTATATGTAGCTGAGGGAAGAATCATACGCGTAGGTGCGGCGGCGTGGGTGACAATTGGCTGACAGTGGTTGATTACTGGATACACCCTTCGGGTCTTCGGGTGGGGCACGTGGTCGAGGTGCATACACTAGAGTTCCATGGCTGCTGAAGCTTCGCCTCTCCCTCGTCGCAGCAGCATTGCTGCCGGCGTGTTCGCTCTGCTGGCGACGCTGCTCTCCGCCGCCGTGCTCATCGGTGCGGCCGTCGGCGGGGTGTTGTACGCCGAATGGCTGCCGGATCTGCAATGGACGGCATGGGCGGCCGCCTTCGGCCTGCTCGCCGGCATGGCGCTGGCGTACAGCAGTTTCCCGCGCATCACCTCGCATTTGGCCAGCCTGATCTACGGGCTGTTCTGCATCGTGGTGATCGGCGGCATGCGGCCGGATATCGCCCGACTTGACGACTGGCGTGAGCGCGTTTTCCTCATGCTCGATAAACTCACGGCGTGGGCGCACGAGGCGGTCAGCAACGGCGCCAGCCGCGAGACGCTGCCGTTCGTGCTGTTGCTGGCAGGGCTGTTCTGGCTGCTTGGGTACCTGGCTGGCTGGTATTCGTTCCGCAAGCAGCGCATCTGGGTGGTGCTGCTGCCGGCCGGGGTGACGTTGTTTGTCAATCTTTATTACTATGCCGGCGCGCGGTCAATGCTGCCGTTCGTGCTGGCTTATGCTGTCGCTGCTGTGCTGCTGCTGGCGCTGTCACACGCGGCGGAGCGTGAGGTGCGCTGGCGTCGTGAGCAGGTGCGTGTGAATGTCTCGCTGCGCCCGGGCTTCGTTCTGAGCGGGTTGGTCATTGCGGCTGTGTCGGTATTGGTCGCGTGGCAGGTGGCCACGGTCATGAGTTCTGGCGCGGTGCAGAGCTGGTTCAACCGAGTGAGTGAGCCGTATCAGGAAGTCGTGGCGCGTTTTAACCGGTTGTTCAGCACGCTGCAGAACCCGATCACACGCCCGGCCGATTCCTATGATTCCACGCTTAAGCTCACCGGTGCGCGCACGCTGACCGAAGAACCGGTGATGGACGTGTTCGCGCCGCCGGCGCGCTACTACTGGCGCGCGCGCAGTTACGACTCGTATGACGGCCGCACGTGGAGCAGCACGCTGCTGACCGAAGTCGATCTGCCGCCGAATGCGGCGACGCTGCCGCTGACGCCGTATTTGGCGCGCGTGCCGGCGCGCGCGCAGTTCACGATGTATCGCGGCAGCGATGCGGTGTATGCGCCGTCGCAGCCGGTGCAGGCCGGCCTGCCTTCGCGCGCGGTGATCGAAAACCAACGCAGCAGCACCGTCGAACTTGCACACCTGAAGCTGCCGGTGATGCTGCTGGCCGGCAACCGCTACGATGCCATCGGTTCGATGAGCGCTGCGCGCGTCAACGATTTGCGCCAGGCTGGCACGGATTACCCGGCGTGGACCAACCGCTATCTGGAGGTGCCAGCGGCGCTTCCGCGGCGCGTGCGCGACCTGGCGGTGACCATCGTCGGCGACGCGCGCACGCCGTTCGATAAGGCTGCGGCGACCGAGCGCTGGCTGCGCACAAACATTGCGTATGACGAAAACTCGCTGCAGCCGCCAGCTGGGCGTGAGGCGTCCGATTACGTGTTGTTCGATACGCGTCGCGCGTACTGCACGTACTACGCCACGTCCATGGTGATGATGCTGCGCACACTGGGCGTGCCGGCGCGCATGGTCGTTGGCTATGCACAGGGTGACGCTGAGCTGTCTTTGACTGATCCGAATTCGGTCATTTGGCACGTGCGCCAGCGCGATAGTCATGCATGGGTCGAAGCGTTCTTCCCCGGCTATGGCTGGATCGAATTTGAGCCGACGGCGGCGCAGCCGGAAATTCCGCGCCGCGAAGATCCGCAGGAAGAAACGTCGATCACTCCCACGCCGATTCCACCGACACCGACGCCCGAGCCGGCGCAGGCTACGGCGACGGCTCAGGCGGCCAGCACGCCGCCTACGCCGACGCCGCAGCCGGAAGGCGGCGTGGCGCCGGAGCCTCCTTCGGGGACGCCCCCGCAGTCGACTGCGTCGTCGGTGAGTGAAACGTTGGCGGAGGCTGCGCGGCGCTTGTGGGAGAGCGGGCTGTTGTGGCTGTTATTAATTCCGCTGCTGCCTCTGGCGGCGATCGGCGCGCTGCGGCTGGCGGAGGTGTTCGGCCTGTGGAACCTGCCGGTCGTTGAGCGCAGTTACGGCATGCTGGTGCGCTGGGCCGGCTGGCTGGGCGTATCCGGGCGCGGGCGCACGCCGTACGAGCGACTGGAAGCGCTGCGCCGCCGCGCACCGGAGGCTGGGCCCACGGCGCAGCGTATTACAGATCTGTATGTCGCGAAACGCTTTGGCCGGCCGAAGCACACGGGCGACGAGGCGCCGCTGCGCGTCGAGCTGCAGGCGGCGTGGGCGGAACTGCGGAAGAAGATGGTGCGAGCGCTGCTTAGGGGAATAGGGAAGAGGGAATAGGGGGGAGAGGGAAGAGGAGAGAAAGCCGTCGACGACGGGGAGCGCGCCCCTAGAACGCCCCCCGCCGTGCGGGTCCCGGTTCGCCGTATTTGGTTGTAGCTGGAGTCCATCGCGATTGACTGCGGTGAGCCCCAGTGAATGGTTTGGCTGGCCGAGATAAGAACAGGATGCCGGAAAATCGGCGCCGTGATGCCGACGCTGGCTGACAGTGGTGTCAGGTTGGTGAGATGCCGTTTGATGGGACGCGCATGCGCAGCGATTCGCGGTACTGTTCGGCGTCTGGTATTTCAACGAACTCGACGGGCTTTTTAAAATTGCGGCGCACGACGTCCTTGATTTCGGTGAGCGGCACGTGGAAGAATTCGCGCCGGCGGTTGACCATATTGATGCGGCGCGATTCGAAGGCTTTGTGCAGCGCGTTCTCGAGTGCTGGCGCATCTTCGCTGAAGATGAGCGCGTGCACGTCGAACTCGAATGGTACCGATGCGTCGCCGAGTTCGTCGACGCGCTCCTGTGGATCAAGGCGGCGCGTAACACCGATCTTGAAAACGTTCTCGCCGAAGGCGCCGACGTTGCTGATGATGTAGACGTAGCCGGCGCGCGTGTTCTGCTCGCGGTTGAGTATGTCGAGCTTGTCCTTCTCGATATGCTGGAGCTGGTTGATCGCTGCGGCACGTTCACGTTCGAGTTCGGCTCGCTCCACATCGGAAGAGGCGACAGCAAGTTGTTTGTTGAGCTGTTCGACGGCCTTTATGAAGTGGCGCTCTTCCTTCGCCAGCTTCTCTTTTGCTTCTTCGATCTCGCGCATCGCCTTGGCTTCTTCGCGCAGCTGCTCACGTATGCGGCGCTGTTCTTCCTTTTCCTCTTGCTTCTTCTGTCGATATTCAAAAACAAGGCGAAGTTCCTGCAGCTTCAGGAGGAAATATTCATTGCTGATGCTGATGTGCATTTGCACGCCGAGTTTGTTCATCAGCTCGTGCGCCTTGCGGATGCGGTTTTCGATCGTCTCGATGTTGCTGAACTTTACTGAATCAATCGCTGCTTCGCACTCGTTGTTGAACGCACGCAGGATGAGCTTGACGAAATCGTTCACCATGCGCGCGCCAGTTTTAGCGTCGCCGTTGATGCTCCAGGTTTGTGATGCACTCGCGGCTGTGCCGGCTTTGACCATGGCTGCCTGACGGTCCTGGATTTGTTCAAGTTTTTTCTTGTACGACTCTGAGCTGCCGAGGTCGTAGTGTGGCTTGTAGAGTGCGAACGACTGCAGCTGAATCGCTTCGTCGAGAATGACAAGATTTGTCTGTTTGGCTGTGATTTGCTTTTCGAGATCTGTGAGAGATTGCCCGAGTTCGGCGCGGCGTCTTGCGGCGGCAACTTCGGAATCGCGTAGCTCCTGTGCTGCTGCACTGCGGCGATGTTCTAGGTCGGCGATAGCGAGCTGAATTGCTGCGGCGTCCATGCCGCCGAGCTTGGTGAGAGCGGCCTTCAGTGCGTCACGCTCCTGCGTGGTGCGATTGAGTTCATCTTTGATCTTGTTGATACGAAAAATATCGATGATGGGCATAACTCAGATAGTTATAGCAAATTTGCAAAAATTTGTGGTGCGTTTTTGTGTGATAACTTTTGTAGAAAATAATGATGAGGCATCTAAGTAGTTGTCAGATCTCAGGTAACTACTCAGGCCATCCATTTTTCCAACGCGAAACGCGCTATTCCTTCCCCCGAAGGGGGAAGGAATAGCGCGTTTCGCGGGAAATACTGATTTAGGCCTGAGTAGTTACGATCTCAGAGTTTTTGCGTTCTCATGGCTATGACTGACTCGAATTGGTGAACTGGGAACTGTCATCGAACCTCAACACAAAATCAGGGAGTGCGCAAAGCCCAATTGGTATCCGCGAAACACGCC
>CAXNFZ010000060.1:0-12476 GCA_964201495.1 Chloroflexota bacterium
CCTGCATCCAGCCCATTTCGATTGCCGGCACTGCACCGCCGAGTTCGTCGATCTGAGCGATCAGTGCTGCTGCGCGCGTTTCGATTTCATCGGTCAGATACTCGACCACGTGCGATCCGGCCAGCGGGTCGACCGTGTCGGTGACGCCGCTTTCAAGGGCGATGATCTGCTGAGTGCGCAGCGCCACGCGCACCGCTTCTTCCGTAGGCAGCTGCAGTGCTTCGTCCATGCCGTTCGTGTGCAGGCTCTGCGTGCCGCCGAGGACGGCGGCGAGCGCCTGCATCGTCACGCGCACGACGTTGTTCATCGGCTGCTGTGCGGTGAGCGTGCTGCCGCCGGTCTGCGTATGAAATCGCAGCATGCAGCTGCGCGGGTCCCTGGCGCCGAAGCGATCGCGCATGATCTTCGCCCACAGGCGGCGCGCTGCGCGGAACTTGGCGACTTCTTCGAGGAAGTTATTGTGCGCGTTGAAAAAGAACGCCAGCTGCCCGGCGAATTCGTCGACGCCGAGGCCGGCGGCGATGGCCGCCTGCACGTACGCGATGGCGTTGGCGAGCGTGAATGCCACTTCCTGCACTGCAGTGCTGCCGGCTTCACGAATGTGATAACCGCTGATGCTGATCGTGTTCCACTGCGGCACTTCGTCCTTGCAGAACGCGAACAGGTCGGTCACCAGGCGCATCGAGGGCTTGGGTGGGAAGACGTAGAGGCCGCGTGCGGCGTATTCCTTGAGGATGTCGTTCTGCACGGTGCCGCGCAGCGCGCGCGCGGCGATGCCCTGTTCCTTTGCGACGGCGATGTAGAGCGCCAGCAGCACGGCGGCCGGCGCGTTGATCGTCATCGACGTGCTGATCTGATCGAGTGGAATGTCCTTGAATAGCTCGCGCGCATCGGCGAGCGTGCTGACGCTGACGCCGACCTTGCCGACTTCGCCGGAAGCGAGCGGGTCGTCGGCGTCCATGCACAGCTGCGTCGGCAGGTCGAAGGCGACGGAGATGCCGGTCTGTCCCTGCGCGAGCAGGTAACGATAGCGCGCGTTGGATTCCTCGGCAGACGCGTACCCGGCATATTGGCGCATCGTCCAGAGACGCGACCGGTACATCGCCGGATGCACACCTCGAGTAAACGGAAATGCGCCGGCGGATTCGCCGTCGCTGGGTCCGTGTTGCACCTCGAGCGGGATGCCGGAGGGCGTCTCGAAGCGAGTGCGGCGTTCGGGGGTGCTTTTGGGAGAGGAACGAGTCATGGGGTCATTATGGACCGTTCAGGATGCTTGCCTGAAAGGCCGGCTACCAGTCCTTCAATAACGCAGCCGCGAGAGCGGCGCGTTCGGTGAGGCTCTCGAGCAGGATGTGCTCGTGCGGCGCGTGCAGGCCGTCGCCGACGGCGCCGAGGCCGTCCATCGTCGGGGCGATGTTGCAGGTGAACGAGGCGTCGCTGCCGGCGCCGGACGCGCCATGCGTGAGCGCCATGCCGGTCGTGGCGGCGATGGCCGTCATGCGCTCGAGGATGGCCAGTCGTTCGGCGTTGCATTCCATCGCGCCGCGATCGAAACCGCCCTCGATTTCCAGGCGTGCGCCGGGCAGGGCCGGCTGCAGGCCGCGGATCACGGCCGTCATGTGGTCGGCGTCGTGCTGGAAAGTCGCGCGCGCGTCGATCGTGAGTTCGGCGAAGTCGGGGATGACGTTCGATGCCGTGCCGCCGCGGATGATGCCGACGGTGGTGGCGGTGCCTTTGGCGTAGTCGGTGAGGCCCTGAATCGTCGGGATGTGATGCGCGAGTTCCCAGATCGCGTTGATGCCGAGCTCGTGGTTGCCGCCGGCGTGCGCAGCACGGCCGTGCGCCTTCAGCACGAAATGCCCGACGGCGCGGCGCGAAGATTTGAGGCGGCCGTCGGCCAGCGCCGGCTCCATCACCATGACGAGCGACGCGCCCTGCGCCTGCTCGATGATCAGATCCTTCGAGGTGCCGCTGCCGATTTCCTCGTCGCTGGTGAACAGCACGCGGATCTCGCGGTTCGGCAGCGCGCCGAGCTCTTGAAGCGTGCGCAGTGCATACAACGTAATTACGCTGCTGGCCTTCATGTCGAAGATGCCGGGGCCGTAGAGCTTGCCGTTTTCGCGCTTGTAGCGCGGCGCGAACGAACCGAGCGGGTGCACGGTGTCGACGTGCAGAATCATGGCGATCGGCGAGCCGGCGCCGCGGTTGAACACGCCGAGGGTGTGGTCGCCGACGGTCGTCTGCGGGTGCACATGCACCTCTGCGCCAAGCGCGCGCAGTTCACGCTGAATGATCGCGCCGACGGCGTCGACGCCGGCCTTGTTCGAAGTCGGGCTTTCGGTGCGCACGATCTCGGTGACGAGATCGACCATGGCCTCGAAATGCGATGTGAGAAGCGGTCGCAGTTGTTCGTTCATGACGTGTGGATTGTAGGAGAGGTCGGTGACCTTGTGATGTAGTTCGTTATCCTGCGCGAACCAGCAGCCGGCGCGTGCGCCGGGCGATCCACAGTCCGCCGCCGATCAGGCCGGCCAGCACGAACACGCTCAGGTAGTCGATGAGCGGAATGCGGATGACTTCGTTCAGCTGCGCCAGCCCGCGCTGGCTGTAGACCACGGCAATGCCGATGCCGAAGGCGGCTGCGAGCAACGCTTTGACGAGGCGCGACAGACCGAGCCCGTGCATTTGCGTGACGACGAACAGCGTGGCAAAGCCGAAGAAGAACATCGGCCAGATGCCGGTTCCCTGCTGTACCGCGACAAGCGTGCCATGAACGAGCACGAGCACTTCCTGAACTGCCATCCACCAGCGATTTACGTGGATGCGCGTGAAGAACAGGCTCCCCTGCAGCATGAGCACAAATGTATAGAACACGCCGATCAGGTGGCCCTGAGTGGCTTCCATCGGGTGATACCAGAATGTGTAGACGACGGCCCACGAGAAGAAGTAGCCATGATATTTCTTTGCCCAGGCGATGATGTCGCGGTGCAGCGGCACGCGTTTGCCGAAGAACAGGCCGCGGCGTGGATTTTCCATCATCAGCACCCACACCAGCAGCACGATCACCGACCCCTGCGACGACAGGATCGACACATCCTGCGCCAGGCCGTCGTAAAAAATGTGCGTCTGAATCAGATGCAGCACGGCGAAAATGCCGTTCACCGCCAGCGCCTGCACATTGACGCTGTGCAGGCCGCTCGTGTAGGTGAGCTGCGCGCGCTGCGCCTTGCGGATCAGCGCGAAGTTGGCGATCTGGTGCACGAGGTACAGGCCCCAGGCGGAAAGGCGCGTCACCCAGGTCGGGTCCGAGAGCTTCCAGTAGTACCAGAGCACACCCTGATCAGGCAATTTCGGAAAGGCGGCCAGGCGATCGCCGAGCAGCCAGATCAGGCCGGTCAGCGCGGCGGAGAAGACGATTCCGAGCCACATGGCTCCAGAGGCACCCAGCCAGGTCGGCGCAGGGGCTGCCTTTAAGGGTGACGAGCGATTAGAGGTAGAGAAGGGTGTGGTTGCCATCGAATGCTTGTGTAAAGATTTTCAAGTCAAGGCAATTACTCAGATCCAAGTCGATATTTCCTGCGCGTTGCCCGTCTCTTCGAGAGTTTGAAGGGAGGAACCTGTTTTTCGCGATGGGAAGTGGACTGGCTGGAATAGTTGCAAACTATGAACAAATCGTGAACATAAGAATTCTAGATGGCGCCAACCGATTGGTTGGGAAAGTTAGAGAAAAATGAGTGAGTGCCGATCAGACGACGGCAAGCAGCGGGCGATCCGAGCGGGGGGCGGTGATCAGCACACGCGCGAAGCCGGCTGTGCGCAGGTCATGGGCGATGTTGAGGGCATCGGGGTGCAGGGCGGCATCGCTGTGCTGTGTGAGCACGGCGACGGCGCGTGCGCCGACAGGAATCGACTTGCGGCCGGCGGCTGGATGCGCCAGGAGCGTGACGAACGTCGGTGGGGTGATCACGGCGCCGGGCATGCAGCCTGTGAGAGCGGCGATGCGGTCGGCGCGGTGGGCGGTGCGGTCGTCGAGGGGGCGGCCGAGCGCGTCGAGGCAGGCGACGACGGCGACGACGTCGGCGCAGGGGGGGATTGCCGGCTCCGTGGGGCCGGGGGCCTTAATGCGCAGGCCGCGCGCGCCGTCGGCTTCGACGATCCATGTGGTGTCCGCGTCGCGCAGTGCGCAGATCTGCGCCGGCTCGAGCCCGCGCCGTTTGGTCTGCACCGTCGGCCAATAGGCGGCGGGGACGGTCTCGTGGTTCTCCGCACCGACAACGGCGGTGACGATCGCCGCGCTGCGCCAGCTGCCATGCTGCAGCGTGAGCGCAACCGCGGCGGTGTCCATGCCTTCGGCCATGATGAGCAGATCGACGGATGCGCGCTGCGGCTCCCAGACGTTTGTCGTTGTCGTGAACACTGCGCGTGCGTCGCCGGAGGCGATCTCGTGCAGCAGCTGGTAGCTCAGCGTGGTCTTGCCGCCGGCGCCGACGAACGCGATGCACTCACCGGTGCGCAGGGAGAGAGCATCGCGCAGCATGGTCATTCTGAGTCTGAGTCTGAGTCCGAGTCTGTTTCTATGGTCGTTTCCTCGACGCCACCTGCATCCGCTGCGATTTCCACTGGCACTTCCGGCTTGATGATGGCGCGCGCGAAGATCAGGTATCCGGTGTGCGCAATCATGCGATCGCGCGGACGCAGCCGGTCGGCAACAGTTTTGTAGTTGCGCGTGATGATTTCTTCGACGTCGATCATGCCGAAATCCGCGTCGTGAAGCGCGCGCAGCAGTTCCTGCACCTGATTGGTGGTGGGGACGAGCGAGCCGAAGAATCCGCCGTCGTTCAGCACGGCGCGCGCCTGTTTGACGCACGTTTGCGGTTCGGGCATGTCGAGGAATACAGAATCGACTTTTTCTTCCAGCTGGAATCCCTGCGTGCCGTCGCCGTGAATGAACGTGCACTGTTCCGCGAGGCCGACGCGCTGCATATTGCGTCGGGTCAGGGCGATGAAGTCCTCGCGGATTTCCTGGGAGTACACGCGCCCTTCGCGACCGACGGCGGTGGCGAGTGCGAGCGTGAGTCCGCCGCTGCCGCAGCCGCTTTCCAGCACGCGGCTGCCTGGTCGGATGTTCAGCCGCATGAGGATGTAGGCGCTGTCCTTCGGAAAGATCACCTGCGAGCTGCGCTTGATATGCCGAATCAGATCGGCTGTGCCTGGCTGCACGAACAAATATGGATGCCCGAGGGAGGAATGCAGGATGCTGCCCCAGGGCTTGCCGATGACGGCGTCGAACAAAATAAAGCCGTGGTGTGTTTCGAATTTTCGACCGGCTTCGACTTTGATGATGTGCGCTTTTTCACGCAGGTCGATGACGTAGGCGAGATCCTGATCTTGAATCATGTGCGCACATTTTCTCACGCGGCGCCTTCGAAACGAAGGAAACGTACCCGGCTTCTTAGAAGACGGGTACGTTTCCTCCAGCCATGCGAAGTAAAATTCTGCCTTATTACCAACTGACCAACTGCTAATTGCCTTGTGCCTGTAAACGATATGAGACTACGCCCATTCGCGTCCTCGCTGATTTTCATGCTGGTGCTATTGCTGAGCGCATGCGGCACACTGCCGTTCGGCGCCAGTGCGCCGGTCGTCCGTATTTCGGCGCCACAGGACGGTGTGGCGTATCTTCCTGGCATATCAATTGCGATTATCGGAACAGCCGGCGGCGTCGGTGTGCGGTCTGTGCGGGTGATGATTGATGGGACTCCGATGGCGGTGCAGGCAGTAAATGAGATGTTTACGCCAGTTGCTTTGAGCTGGATGCCGGATCGTTCCGGCACACACGTGGTACATCTCGAGGCGCTTGATGTGGACGGCACCTTGCTGGCGCGGTCCGATATGGTGATGGTGCAGGTGCTCGCCTCGGCGCCGCCGCCGCCGACACCGATCGCAACGCCGACGTCGCCGCCGACGCTGGCGGCAACGCAAACTCCGGTGATTGCGGCCACGGAAACTGTGTCGCCGACCAGCGTTGCGACGTCCACCGTGTTCGCCGCGACGGCAATTGCGTCACCGACGATGACGTCCACCGTGTTCGCCGCGACGACAATTGCGTCACCGACGATGACGGCCACCGTATTCGCTGCGGCGGCAACGCCTGCTTTTCCTTTGTCCCCGACGTTGACAGTGATTGTTCCCCTGGCCAACCTGCGCAGCGGCCCGGGTGCTGATTACCCATTGGCTGGCCAGGCAGCAGAAGGCGCTGTATTGCCGATTGTCGGGCGCGATGCTGGTGGGGCGTGGTGGCAGGTGCAGCAGGTGACGAGGACGCTCTGGATTGCCAGTGCGATCGTCGAGACCGAGGCGACGGAGCGAGATGTGCCGTTGATCGCCGTCGCGACGCGTGAATCTGTGGCAACTGTGACGCCGACGCTTCAGGCGACCGAAACGCCGACTGCGACGGCTGTGCTGACTGTCCCCGAAGTGACGCCGACGAATGCGGCGGCTGCAGGAATGGAGCCGTGCAACGAGAAAAATCCGCACTGGGCAGTGAAGGAGAGTAAGGATCCCGACTACACCTTTTGTGCCGCCGTGCCCTTCGAATTCGTCGAGCAGACCAACGATGGCCGAATGCTTCTGCGCTGGCACATGTACGGCATTGAACAGCTCGAACTGCGGATCGATCCGAACGGCTCGAACTGCGGCATGGGGCAGACGGGGTTACGCGAAATCGTCTCGTTCAAGATGGATGCGTACGAGTTAAATCGACGGAATTTTCCGCGCGGCGGCTACAAGATCGGATTGTGGGCGACGCTGCCCGGCGGACGTGTGCAGGACTACGGCGAGTTGAATTTCTGCGGTGAGGGCTGAAATTCAGGGGACTCGGGCAACGACTGCCTGAGTCCCCTGCTGCACGGCGCAAGAGGCAAGTTCGGAGTGATCAGCCTTCTGCCTGCATGATCGTATTCAGGTCCTTGTCGCCGCGGCCGCTGAGGTTGATAAGCAGCAAATCGGAGGTGTCGAGCGTCGGCGCGATGCGAATTGCTTCTGCGACGGCATGCGACGATTCGAGTGCCGGCAGGATGCCTTCGTAGCGCGCGAGTGCGTGGAAGCCTGCAAGCGCCGCTTTGTCGGTGGCCGACGTGTAGCGCACACGACCAGAATCGTGCAGCCACGCGTGTTCCGGGCCAATGCCGGCGTAGTCGAGGCCAGCCGAGATCGAGTGTGTTTCGGCAATTTGTCCGTCGGCATTTTGCAGCACCATGGTGCGCATGCCCTGGAACACGCCGACGCGCCCGTCGGTTCCGGCATTGGCGGCCGTGTGCACGGGCGCATTCGTACCGGCGTCGAGCATGAAGCGCGCCGCGTGCCGGCCGCTGGCGACGCCGTCGCCGCCTGCTTCCACGCCCGTCAGTCGGACTCCGTCGTCTTCGAGGAACGGGTGAAAGATTCCGATGGCGTTGCTGCCGCCGCCGACGCAGGCGATTACTTCGTCCGGCAGTCGGCCGACCTGCGACAGCATTTGCTCGCGGGCCTCGATGCCGATGATGCGTTGGAAATCGCGGCACATCATCGGATACGGGTGCGGTCCGAGTGCGCTGCCAATAATGTAGTAGGTATGGCCGACGTTGGCGAGCCAGTCGCGCATCGCTTCATTGACCGCGTCTTTGAGTGTCTTCGTGCCGCTTTCGACACCGCGCACATCAGCGCCGAGCAGCTGCATGCGGTAGACGTTCGGTTGCTGGCGAGCCATGTCGACCGTGCCCATATAGACGATGCACTCGAGGCCGAGCAGTGCGCAGGCAGTGGCGGTGGCGACGCCATGCTGGCCGGCGCCGGTTTCGGCAATGATGCGCGTCTTGCCCATGCGTTTGGCAAGCAGCGCCTGCCCCAGCGCGTTGTTGATTTTGTGTGCGCCGGTGTGCAGCAGGTCTTCGCGCTTCAGATAAATCTGTGCGCCGCCGAGGTGTTCGCTGAGTCGTTTTGCGTGCGTCAGCGGCGAAGGCCTGCCGACGTAGGTTTTCAACAGATACTCGTACTCGGCTCGGAATGCCGCATCATTGCGGAACTCGGCGTAAGCGTCATCCAGCTCTTCAAACGCAGGCATGAGCGTCTCGGGAACGAATCGGCCGCCGTACTGGCCGAACTTACCGTGGAGGTCGGGCACTGTCTGATTCATCGCGTCGGCGATTGTACGCGGGACGTATGCGGGATGTATGAGAGGTATGAGAGGGGTGCATTCGCCAAAAGGGGCGAATTTCGACAGCAGATTTTTCTCACGCGAAGGCGCGAAGAACGCGAAGGAAAAAGTTTGTGATGGCTTTTCCGTGCCTTCGCTTGAGAAAGTTTCTTCGGCGACGGAATTCAGATCTCTTGTAACTACTCAGGCCATCCATTTTTCCAACGCGAAACGCGCTATTCCTTCCCCCGAAGGGGGAAGGAATAGCGCGTTTCGCGGGAAATACTGATTTAGGCCTGAGTAGTTACGATCTCTTTGCGTTCTTTGCGTTCTTTGCGTTCTTCGCGTTCTTCGCGTGAGATGAATCTCAGAGCGTTCATGAATTTTCATGAATGTTCATGATGGACTGAATTGCGACGACGGTGTACATTTCGACGCATGTCCGAGACATTGCGTCGCGCCATGCGAAAAAATCTTCCGCTGTTGACTGTGCAAATCTTTCTTGCTGCGCTGAATCTGACGATCAACCAGATGAACGGAGGGACGACATTCTGGGCGATTTATCCGATTCTCGGAATGGCGATTCCGCAGGTGATCACGATTGGACAGGCGCTGCTCGGTGAAGCGGATGTGGCGCGGGACGTCAGCGTGAACGTAAACGTAAAAGAGCATCTGTATGCGGATCAGGTGCGCCGCTATCAGGAAGAGCTGGAGCATCGCGCGCTGCTGATCGAATCGACGACGCGGTCGGAGCGCCTCAATGTACTGGCGGAACAGTTCGGTGGTTGGGCGGATAAGGTTGAAGCGATGGAGGAGCAGGTGCGGCTATTGAAGGGTGATGCTCTGGTTCAGAACGATTTGCACACGGTCACGGAATCGCTGCAGACGTTGCAGGAGCGCATTCTGGGTGAGAGCGATGCGGGCGTGCGGCATTCTCTCGAGCAGGCGGCGACGGCGCGACGGACGCAGCTTGCCGCGCTCGAAAAGCTTGCGGCGACGACGCGCCATGCCGAGGCGCAGCTCGAAGCGACGGTCGCTTCGCTGGGCGCGATCTACACGCAGGCGATGACGAACCTGAGCACGAATCACACCGCCGATTCACGGCATCTGACGGCTGAGGTCGACGAGCGCGTGCGGGTTCTTCAGGACGAATTGGCAGCGATCGAAGAAGTGCGCGGAGGGCGGACAGCATGAGCAGCGCAACACGAAACCGCAGTGAACTCGTACCGAACTGGACGCCGCGACAGCGTCCGGCGCGCGCGCCGCTTACTGGTCACTGGTGCACGCTCGAGCCGCTCGATCCGGATCTTCATGCGGCGCAGCTGCACACAGCGTTTGCGCAGGACGCGTCCGGTTCGGGGTGGACGTACCTGCCGTATGGCCCGTTCGCTGATGCAGATTCGTATGCCGACTGGATGCGGGTCAACGCGCTCGGCATTGATCCGCAGTTCTTCGCAGTGATGGAGATCGGTTCCGGCCGTGCAATCGGCATCGTGGCGTTCCTGCGCATCGAACCTGCGCATGGGACGATCGAGATCGGGCATATTCACTGGTCACCGATTTTGCAGCGCACGCCGGCGGCGACTGAGGCGATATTCCTGCTGCTCGATCTCGTCTTTGCGCTTGGCTATCGGCGTTGTGAATGGAAGTGTGACGCGGCGAATATGCCGTCGCGCGGTGCGGCGGCGCGCTTCGGATTTCGCTTCGAAGGCGAATTCCTGCAGCACATGATCGTCAAGGGACACAACCGCGATACGACGTGGTTTGCGATTCTGGACCGCGAGTGGCCGGCGCTGCGCGCAGCTTACGAGAGTTGGCTGCGCGTGGAGAATTTCGATGAGCGCGGTCGGCAGCGTGGACGACTGGCCGAAGCCGTCTCCGCTGCGAGCTCCCGTGAATCGTGACGAGGGCAGGTCGATGAGAAAGGTAACTACTCAGGCCTAAATCAGTATTTCCCGCGAAACGCGCTATTCCTTCCCCCTTCGGGGGAAGGAATAGCGCGTTTCGCGTTGGAAAAATGGATGGCCTGAGTCGTTACTGAGAAAGAGACTGGCCTGAGTCGTTACTGCTCTGACGATCTGAGCAGATGCAGTACACGCGCAGGCGCGCAGATAGGCTTTTCGAAGTCGATCTGCGCGCCTATGTGCAAGAATCTGCAGCAACGGCTGAAGCCTGATCAGCGATTCACGCCGGTGAGGGTGATGCCACGGATGAAGAAGCGTTGAGCGACGAAGAATACGATGATCATCGGAATCGTCATTAAGAACGACACCGCCATCATGAATTGAATTTGAGTGTCGCCGTATAAGCCTCGGAACTGATTGATGCCGAGCGCGAGAGTGAAATTCTCGATGCTGCGCAGATAGATCAGCGGGCCGTAGAAATCGTTCCACACGCTTTGGAAGCTGAAGATTGCCACCGTTAGCACTGCGGGCAGCGACAGAGGCATGAAGATCCGCCACAGAATCTGGAAGCGTGACGCACCGTCGATGTATGCGGCGTCTTCAAGTTCGGTGGGAATGCTCATGAAAAACTGGCGCAGCAGGAAGATGTTCAGCGCGCCGCCGCCAAACCACGCCGGGATCGTCAGCGGGTTGAATGTATCGAGCCAGTCGATGCGAAAGTAGAAGATGTAGAGAGGAATCATCGTCACCTGCGGCGGCAGCATGATCGTCGCGATGGTGAAGATGAACCAGAAATTGCGCCCAGGAAATTTAACGCGCGCGAACCCGTACGCAACCAGCGTCGAGCTCAAAAGAATTCCGAGCACTACCCAGAACGTGATGATGAGCGTATTCAGCGTCCATGTGGCGAACATGGTGTTTTCGTACGTCAGCGCATCCGGGTAGTTCTGCCAGCGGAAGATGGTCGGGATGATGACCGGCGGCCACGTATATGCCTCGTCGTTGGTTTTGAATGACGTGCCGACCATCCAGATCAACGGCAGCAGAAAGATGCCGGCGAAAAGAATGAGCACTGCATAGAGCACGATCGAACGGATCATCTCGTTGCGCCTGCGTGCGGAGTTTTTCAGAGAAACGGCAGCCAGACTCATTTCTTCACCTCGTAGTACACAAGTGCGTCGCTGAATTTGAAAAGAATCAGCGTCAGCACCAGGATGATGGCGAACATCACCCATGCCATAGCCGATGCAAGGCCCATCTGCTGCCATTTGAAGGCCTTCTCATACAAGTTCAGGTTGTAGAAGAACGTCGAAAAGATGGGGCCGCCCTGAGTCAGCACGAATGCAGAAAGGAAATACTGGAACGCACCAATGATGCCGGTAAGCAGGTTGTAGAAAATCGTCGGCGAGAGCTGTGGCAGTGTGATGTTCCAGAAGAGCTGTGCACCGCTGGCGCCGTCAATCTTGCCTGCTTCGTAGAGGCTTTCAGGAATTGACTGCAGGCCGGCGAGGAACACCACCATTGTCGGTCCGATTCCCCAGAGGCTGAGGAAGATCAGTGTCGGGAGCGCCGAACTCGTTCCGGTAAAAAATTCGCCCTTAGGCAGCCCCAGCTGGCCGAGGATCGAGTTGACGAGGCCGAACTGTGGATTGAGCAGCCAGCCCCAGACGAATGCGCTTGCGAGTGCTGGCACGATCGTCGGCAGATAGAACGTGGTGCGAAAGAAGTTCATGCCACGCAGCTTCTGATTGAGCAGCAGCGCTGCACCGAGCGCAGCGACGAGCGTGAGTGGGACCGAAGTGATCGCAAAGACCATGGTCACGCTGAGGCTTTGCATTACGCGCAGCGTCGGAATCGTGAACATGTCGACGAAGTTTTGGACGCCGACCCATTTCGGCGATTTGAGGATCGGGTAATCGGTGAAGCTGAGGATCAGCGACGCGATCATTGGGAAGGACGTCCAGATCAGGAGACCAAGGACGACGGGAGCGATGAAAAAGTAACCGTCGCGTGTGTCGCGCCAGAAACTGCGCGACCGCGGAGGCTTCGTGATCTTTGCGGGTGTGCTGGCCATAGGATAGAGCTGCGCGTGCGCAACACCTGACTGTGACGAGTTCCTGTGCGCTGTGCGCGCAGCTTGCTTCATGGAGCGGTGCACAGCGAGTTTGGAACTGCTTAGTCAAGTGCAGTGTGGAATCCGTATTTTCAAGACGTTTGTTCAAACGATTCTTTTCGCTGAGCGGATGCAGACGAGCGGATGGTCGTCATTCAGCACGGCGTGCGCCTCGCTTCATGTCGTATGCGCTGTCACTGGAGTGATCAGTGCACGACATTCGAACAAGACGTCAGATGAATGCTGTGCTGACGGTTCGTGAGGAGAGCCAGTTGCGATATCTGGT
>CAXNFZ010000061.1:0-12276 GCA_964201495.1 Chloroflexota bacterium
AATTTGCCCATGCCACGCCCGGACCGTTGGTCCGGGCTGGGTAAGCGGCGCGCCTCCGGCGCTTACCCAGCCCAGCATGAGCGCCGGAGGCGCGTCAGCCCCGGGCGACGCCGGCGCGAGCCGTGGCGTCCGTCGAAAATGGCCAAAGTCCAGCTACGGTGGCAAGTCAGGTTAACTACTCAGGCCTAAGTCAACATTTCCCGCAAAACACGTTAATCTTCCTCTCTTCAGTAGTAGAAGCAGCGTATTTTGCGGTGGGAAATACACTGGCCTGAGTAACTGCAGAAAGCCGCATTTCGTAACTACTCAGGCCTAAATCAGTATTTCCCGCGAAACGCGCCTCCGCATTCTCTGTTGGAAGTCACTCATCCCCGAATGACAGATACTCCTCGACGTCGTATACTCTTTCGCGCATCGGCTGAAACCGATACGCTGTTCGCAACAGTAAATTAAGTAAGGAGAAATACGTTTCGATGTTCGCTCCACTGATAAACACCGTCCGTGAGTCCGTCCGCTATCGCGGCAAAGAGGGTCATTGGTCCTGGGTGCTGCACCGCGTCACGGGCCTCGGCCTGGTTCTGTTCATGATCGCCCACATCTTCGGCATGGGCATGGTTGCATTCAACCCGCCGTTGCACGACGCGATGATCGAGCTGTATAAGACGCCGTTGTTTTCGATCGGCGAGATGTTTCTCGCGTTCAGCCTGGTCTTCCATGCCATTAACGGCACGCGCATCGCCATTCTCGAGCTCAAGCCCGAGCTCTGGAATCAGCAGCAGAAAGCTACACGCCTGAGCATCATCATCACGCTGGTGATCGCGCTGCCGCTCATGGGCATCATGGCGTACAAGTCGATCAGCCACTTCATCGGCGGAGGCGAATAAATCATGACCACCACCACGACTTCAGGCCGCACCGTGCGGCACATCAAGCCCGTCTCGCGCGGCAACAACAGCTTCGAACGCGCCGCATGGATGTTCATGCGCTTCAGCGGCCTGGTGCTTCTGTTCCTCGCGCTCTTCCACTTCGTCATGCAGCACGTGTTCATCGGCACGCATCAGCTCGCCGTCACAGACACGATGAAGCGCTGGGGCGTGCAGGGTGAATCGATCAACCTGGATCAGCTGGCATGGCGCGTGTATTACATGGTCACGCTGCTGCTGGCCATGCTGCATGGCCTGAACGGCGTCCGCCAGGTCGCCTACGATTACATCCATGCCCGGCCCGTCTTCAATTTCCTGATGACCGCCGTCGCCCTCGTCGTCGGCGTCGTCACCGCCATCGGCGCTCTCGCGCTGATTCTCGGCACCGCCGCAGCGCCGGGAATCGCGTAGCGGACGGAAGAAAGTAGTTAGTAGATAGTAGTTAGTAGTTAATTACTATCTACTATCTACTATCTACTCTCTGCCATCCGCTGATCGATGTCGTCCGGGTACATCAGCGCCTCTGCGCCGTGCTCCCCGGTGCGGATGCGACTGACGTCCTCGACCGGCAGAACGAAGATCAGGCCGTCGCCCGGCTTTCCCGTGCGCGTCGCCTCGATGATCGTATCCACGACGCGCTTGACGTTGTGGTCACTCAACACGATGTTCAACTGCACGCGCGGCAGCATGTCGATGCGATAGCTGCCGCTGCGGCCGACCAGCTCGATGCCGCCCTGGCGTCCATGCCCGCGCACTTCCGTGGTATTCATCCCCACGATGCCGATCCGATACAGCGCATCCTTCACGTCGCTGAGCTTTTCCTCGCGGATGATGGCTTCGATTTTTTTCATGATGTTGCCGTTCTCTTTGCTTGTTCGCAGCTGCTCAGGCTGGTCTATTTCCCATCGCGAAGCACGTCGTCTCCTGAAACTTCCAGGGAAGACATGACGTGCATCGCGATCGCGAATTGGCCGGCCCGAGTTGCCGTATGTTTTCTCTGCCTGCGCAGACTACGCGTACGCGCGCTCGCCGTGCTCGCTGATATCCAAACCGACTTCCTCTTCGGGCTCGGTCACTGCCAGCCCCATCACCTTGTCGAGAATCTTCGCCACGACGAACGTGAAGACGAACGAATACGCGCCCGCCACAAGCACGCCGATCACCTGCGCGATCACCAGCCACGAATTGCCGGCCAGCAGGCCGTCTGCGCCCGCAGCGTTCACAGTGACCGTGGCGAACACGCCGGTCAGCACGGCGCCGACGATGCCGCCGGTGCCGTGGCACGCCAGCACGTCGAGTGATTCGTCGAGCTTGATGCGCTGGCGCAGCTTGATCATGTAATAGCTCGCCGGCGCCGCGATCGCACCGATCGCCATCGCCGCGATCGGCGTCACGAAGCCGGCCGCCGGCGTCACCGCCACGAGCCCGACCACCGCGCCTGTCACAATGCCGAGCGTGCTCGGGCGTCCGTCCCGCCAGCTCAGCACCATCCATGCCACCGCCGCCGCAGCAGCGGCAGTGTTGGTGTTCACCACCGCCGTCACGGCCAGGCCGTTCGCTCCCAGCGCACTGCCGCCGTTGAAGCCGAACCAGCCCGCCCACAGCATGCCGGCGCCGAGCACGGTGAACGGAATGTTGTGCGGTTCGAACGAGGTCTTGCCGTAGCCGCGACGTTTGCGAATCGCCAGAGCGAACGCCAGCGCCGACATGCCGGCCGTCACGTGCACGACGGTGCCGCCTGCAAAATCGAGGGCGCCCAGCTGCCGCAAAATGCCGCCGACGCCCCATACCCAGTGCGCCACCGGGTCATAGACGAAGGTCGCCCACAACAACGCAAATACGATCACCGCCTTAAAACGCACGCGCTCGACGAACGCGCCCGTGATCAGCGCCGGCGTGATCACCGCGAACATCATCTGATACGCAGCAAACGCCATATGTGGAATCGTCGGCGCGTAATCGGCGTTCGGCGCCGCCCCCACTCCGTTGAATCCGACGAATCCCAGCCCGCCGATCAGCCCACCAATGCTTTTGTCGAAAGCCAGTGAATAGCCGAACAACACCCATTGCAGGCTGATCACGCCCATCATGACGATGCTCAAGGTCAACGTCGACAAAATATTCTTCTTGCGCACCATGCCGCCGTAGAAGAACGCCAGCGCCGGGGTCATCAACAACACCAGCGCGGTGGACACCAGCACCCATGCAGTGTCACCAGTATTGATTTCCGTATTCACGATCCAATCCTCCGAAAACATGGCTGCCCGGGCCCAAATCGATATCCCCGCGAAATAAGCAACGGAGATCGACCAGCCTGAGCAGCTGCCCGAAAAAATTTTCGATCGCGTCGGCAGGGACGCACACGGTCGAAACGGGCACCGTCAGGGGTGCAAAAAAAGCGACAGACGATTTAAAAATAGTCTGCCGCTAAATTACGGTGGCATCGCGGGCTCCGTAAAAATCCGTTTCGGATGAAATTGTGCGCGGAGTATACACAAAGCGACTGCAAGGGAGTGCACAATCGTGCACAATTGCACAATATCAGCGGGGGTTATCCGCGCATCTGATCGATGTCCCCCGGATATCGCAGCGCCTCCAGCCCTCGCTCACCGGTGCGCACGCGCACCACATCCTGCACCGGCAGCACGAAAATCATGCCGTCGCCCATCTGCCCCGTGCGCGTCGCGTCGATGATGGTATCTACGACTTTGTCGACGTTGTGGTCGCTCAATACGATGTTCATCTGCACCCGCGGCAGCAGATCGATGCGCTCTCCTTCCGCATCCTCGGGTTCGATGCCGCCCTGCCGGCCATGTCCGCGCACTTCGAAAATGTTCATGCCGCGGATGCCCATCCGCCACAACGCCCGCTTCACTTCGTTCAACTTTTCCTCACGAAAAATCGCTTCGATTTTCTTCATCTCACTCTCTCCTGTTTTTTGCTGCGAACACGACTGGTTGCCTTACGAAAGTTTTCGTCGCTCACATAGCCGGATGCATGGCCCATCAGACACACGCTGCCCTCGAAAACAAAAATGCGGCAGATCACCGAGAGTAATCTGCCGCCAACATCAAGGTTGCGTCTGTGCCGGCACTACGGGCCGGACCGATTGATTTCACCACGATTCAGATCTCCCATCTCGATTTCCTGCGCTCATCCCCATACACACGATGAGCAAATCTTCGCGAGGAACTACGCCGATGATGATCTGAGTTGATGCAACTATTCAGGCCTAAATCAGTATTTCCCGCGAAACGCGCTATTCCTTCCCCCGAAGGAGGAAGGAATAGCGCGTTTCGCGTTGAAAAAATGGATGGCCTGAGTAGTTACGAATTGCCGCAAAACGTGACGCGAGTGTACGCAGGAATCGCGTTTTGTAAAGGAATCGGGAGCAGCAAAAAAATCCGCGAATCACGGCATCGCCCGCACCTGCTCGAGCGGCGATTCGACCGCGTCTGCTCCGCTCGTCGTCAGCACGCGTGGATATCCTTCGCGCTCCCCATCGTAAACACCGACTCGCACGATGAACTCACCGGCCAGTGCGTCGTCGGGCACGTGCTCGTGCACGCGCAGCCCGAACAACGCAGGTGCGCCGTTCAACATCGCCTCCGTTAACTCACCATCGTGCTGTGCGATCAGCGCGCCCGGGTCATCACGCCGTGCCACATGGATGAAGTACTTGCGCCCCTGCTTCAATCCGGCTGCGTCCCCGGACCAGCGCATCTGCACTTCCACCAGCCGCGCCCGTGCATCGAGCCGGCTCCACAACGCGTCGAGCGACACACCCGATGCGAAGCGCCCTTCGATCGCGCGATCGTGCACCGCCATCGGCCGACCGTATACCTGAACAATCCAGCGGCCCGTATACGTCTCTTCAATTTTCACGAACCGCCGCGCAAGGGCCGTCTGCGCGATGCTGCGACTGTCCCACCACGACGGCACGAGTTTCAACACGACGCGTTCGACGCTGCTGCGCTCCAGGCGCGCTGCGTCTTCCTCGGCAACCGCGTCGTCGTCCGGCTTGTACGGCATCACCCCGAAATCAAAATGCCCTGCGTTGTAATAGGCGAATCCCGGGTCCGGGTAATTAATCAGCACGTGTGTGGCTTCAGCCGGCAACGCATCGAAGCGCCTCAACACCGTCATCAGATTGCGCCAGTCCGCTGGCAACGCCAGCCAGTCGCGATAGTAGGTCGCCGTGGGCATGGCGAATACACTGAGCAGCACGACGTTCACCAGCGCTGCACGTCCAAAACGCCGCGCGATCTCGTTCACCGCCAGCGCGCACGCCAGGCAAAAAGCAGGCAGCGCCGGCATCAGGTACTTCTCGCGAAAAATCGGCCGCGTCTGCGCACTCAGCCAGATCAACAGAATCGGCAGCACCACGCCCGCAAGCACGAACCAGCGCACCTCGCGCCGCACACGCGCTGCACTTAGCATGACAACGAGCAGCACCCCCGCAACCGCTACCGACGCCGCCTGTGCGACAGATTCAAGGGGCGAGCCCGCCACCAGCGCCGACGCCCCGCGCACCACGGCCGTCCACGCAGTCGGCACCTCGGCGTTGCCCGGATACGATCCCACGATCGAGAACACCACCCACAGCCACGGCAGCACCGCCGCAGCCAGCAGCGTCTGCGCCATCAGCCATTTCTTCCACGAGGCGCCAGCCGTCCACAGTGCGAACAGGTTGAGCACCAGCAGCACCGTCGCGCTGAAGTAGTGCACGTGCATCGCCACACATGCCGCAAGTGCATAGCCAAGCGCATCAGACCAGCGGTTGCGCCGCCACAGACGAACAGCAAACAGCATCGCCGCAGTCAGCAGCATCAGCTGCCACGAGTACATGCGCAGCTCACGGCTGGCGCGCACCGCGAAGGCGCTCACCGCCAGCAGCGCCACTGCAGCGAGTGCAATACGCGACGCATCCGCACGATCGGGAAATAAATCGCGCGCCAGCCGATACATGAGCGCACAGGCCAGGATGCCGACGAGCACGCTCGACATGCGCAGGGCGTATTCGCTGTTTCCGACTGCCGCCATCCAGACCTTCTGAATGAAATAGCTTCCCACCGGATGCGGCTCGCGCAGATCGAACGTAGCCTGCACGATGCCGTCGAATGAGCGCGTCAGAAAATCGGCCGTAAATGCCTCGTCGCCTCCGATTTCGGCGCTGCCCAGGCTGAATACGCGCAGCGCAAATGCTGCCAGCAGCACGACATACACGATGTTCAGGCGGAAAATCAGCCCCGTTCGCCCCATCGTCCCCATCACTCCGGTAGATCGATATCTGAAGAATCTTTGCATAATGCGCTCTCGTCGGTGCCCAGAACCGCGCGCATTGTATGCGGGGAGTCTCGTTTAAAGATGGCTAAATCCAGGCAGAGAGAAACCCGCGAATCACCACGGGCGATACCCCGATTCACGGACTCTGCTCAGATTTAGCCGCTCCCTCTCATTTTGGAAATGCCCAAACTGCACCACAAAACATGCCGTTTATGCCCATTCCCGCCCCAAAACAGGCATGAATAGCGTGTTTCGCGGACTCCCGTTGGAGTTTGGGCGCTCCCCTGGTTTTACTGACAAGCGCGCGAGTTGTGTCGCGCATCAGCCTCGTTACAATAGCGAGGTTAGCAAACGTTTTCATCCTTGTCAGTGCGGTGCGCCGCAGCCTGTGCTGCAGGCCGCCGAATAAATGCGATGACACAATATCACCAGTTCGATGCGCTCGTCGTGGGCGCGGGCGGTGCGGGCCTGATGGCGGCCCTCTACGCCAGCAAATCGGTTAAAACCGCCGTCATTAGCAAGCTCTACCCGACGCGCTCCCATACCGGCGCAGCGCAGGGCGGCATCAGCGCAGCGCTCGGCAATGTCGAGGAAGATCGCTGGGAATGGCACGCCTATGACACCGTCAAGGGCGGCGACTTCCTGTCCGATCAGGACGCAGTCGATTTCATGTGCCAGGAAGCCATCGGGGCCATCATTGACCTCGAGCACATGGGACTGCCCTTCGACCGCACGGCCGAGGGCAAGATCAGCCAGCGCCGCTTCGGTGGTCACACTAACAACGATACGAAAAAGGCCGTCATGCGCGCGTGCCACGCCGCTGACCGCACTGGCCACATGATCCTTCAGACGCTCTATCAGAACTGCATCAAGAACAACGTCACGTTCTTCGATGAGTTCCAGATGGTCGATCTGCTGATCGAAAACGGCAAGTGCAATGGCATCGTCGCCATTCAACTTTCCACCGGCGAAACGCACGTGTTCCACAGCAAGGCCACCCTGCTCGCTACCGGCGGCTTTGGCAAGATGTGGAAAATCACGTCGAACGCGCACTCGCTCACCGGCGACGGCCCCGCCGCAGTGCTGCGCCGCAAGTTGCCGCTCGAGGACATGGAGTTCTATCAGTTCCATCCCACGGGCGTCTACAAAATGGGCATCCTGCTCAGCGAAGCCGCCCGCGGCGAAGGCGCAGTATTCCTCAATGGCAAGGGCGAACGCTTCATGGAGCGCTACATGCCCACGCTCAAGGACCTCGCCCCGCGCGACATCTGCAGCCGCTACATCTTCAAAGAGGTGAAGGAAGGCCGCGGCGTCGATGGCAAAGACTACGTCTACCTTGACTTCCGTCCCGAGGAGATCAACAAGTACTTCATCGCCGACGGCCAGAAGGATCGCAAGATCGATGCGCATTACCTGGAGACGCGCCTGCCGGACATCATCGAGTTCGCTCGCGTATACCTCGGCGTGGACCCCATCACGCAGCCGGTTCCGATTCAGCCTACCGCACACTATGCGATGGGTGGCATCCCAACCAACCTGAACACCGAAGTGCTCGCCGATCACACCGGCCGCACCATCGAAGGCCTCTTCGCTGCCGGCGAAGCCGCCTGCGTCAGCGTGCACGGAGCCAACCGCCTCGGCACCAACTCGCTCGTCGACCTGGTCGTGTTCGGCAAGCACGGCGGCATCAAGATGGCCGAGTACTGCGAAAACGCAGACTTCCGTGAAATCGACCGCGCCAATGCCCACAAGCCGGGAGAGGCGCAGCTCGAGGCGCTGCGCAACAGCAGCGGCACCGAACGCCCGAGCGTGCTGCGCAAGGAACTGCAGGTCCTGATGGACGATCTCGTCGGCGTCGTGCGCACGGCCGAAGGCCTGACGCAGGCCATCGCCACGATCGAAAATCTGCAGACACGCTTCCGCAACATCCGCGTCGACGACAAGGGCATGAAGTGGAACACCGACCTCATGGAAACATGGGAACTCGGCTGTCTGCTCGACCTCGCTGAAGTCACTGCGCATGCCGCGCTCTGGCGCCGCGAAAGCCGCGGCGGCCACTTCCGCGAGGACTTCCCCAACCGCGACGACGCTTCGTTCCTTTCGCACAGCTTCGTCTGGAAGACCGACAAGATCGAGGTCAAGGACAAGCCTGTCACCATCACGCGCATCCAACCGCAGGAGCGCAAGTACTAAAGAGGCTTTTGTCGAGTAGATCTTCCTTCTGCATCCTCCACATTTACTGCGTTCTCGCAGAAAATGCAGGGCGCAGGGGGAAGATCCGCTCATAACAAAACCAACGAGTGCATACATGAAAATTCATCTGAAGATCAAGCGCTTCAACCCCGAGAAGGACCGCAAGCCATGGTGGGGGGAATACGATCTCGAAGTCGAGCCCACCGATCGTGTGCTCGATGCGCTGCAGCAGGTGCAGTGGGACCACGACGGCACGTTCGCTCTGCGCCGCAGCTGCGCCCACGGCGTGTGCGGCAGCGACGCGATGCGCATCAATGGCCGCAATATGCTCGCCTGCAAGGTGCTCATTCAGGACACGCACATCAACGGCAACATTCAGATCGAACCGATCCTCGGTCTGCCCGTCCTCAAAGACCTGATCGTTGATATGGAGCCGTTTTTCGCGCACTACCGCGCGGTGATGCCGTTCCTCGTCAACAACTCGCCGCTGCCCGCCAACGGCCGCGAGCGCCTGCAAAGCCAGGCGGATCGTGAGCGATTCGACGACACCACCAAGTGCATCCTGTGCGCCTGCTGCACGACCAGCTGCCCGTCGTTCTGGGCGCGCGGCGACTATGTCGGCCCAGCCGCCATCGTTCAGGCGCACCGCTTCATCTTCGACACCCGCGATGAGGCTGCCCAGGAGCGCATCGAGCTGCTCAGCGACACAGATGGCGTCTGGCGCTGCCGCACCAACTTCAACTGCACCGAAGCCTGCCCGCGCGGCATCCAGGTCACCAAAGCCATCGGCGAGGTGAAGGAAGCCATTCGCACAGGCGTCATTTAGCTGCGGAAGAGTAGATAGTGATAGTGGATAGTCATAGTGTTTTGCCGCGCTGTGATTTCTGGCAATGACCATCCACTATCACTATCTACTATCACTATCTACTCGCCCCTCTCCCCTCTCTCCCCTGCCCTCTCCCATGCCCAACGCCTTCTCCCTGCCCGCCGACCACGATTTTCTCTGGGAACAGCTGATCGACCTGCCATACTTCCGCAGTCTGCTGCGCGCAGTGGAGTCACGCTTCTATCAGGATCTGCCGATCGTCGCGCCCGTGCTCGACCTCGGCTCCGGCGATGCCAGCTTTGCCGCGCAGACGTTTGCGCAGACGCTTGATGTCGGCCTGGATCCATGGCGCGCACCGATGGCCGAAGCGCTCACACGCCGCCGTCACAAGCTGCTCACGCTCGCCGAAGGCGCACGCATGCCGTTCGCAGACGCCTCTTTCCAAACGATCGTCAGCAACTCAGTGCTCGAGCACATCCCCGACCTCGAGCCGGTGATTGCCGAGTCGTTCCGTGTGCTGAAGCCCGGTGGCTATTTTCTCTTCTGCTCGCCGTCGGATAAATTCGATCACTGGCTGCTCGGTGCGAAGCTCTTCGGTGACGCATACCGACGCTTCTTCCAGCGCATCTCGCGCCACGCACACTGCGACAGCCCGCAGACATGGCAGGCGCGCCTCGAACGCCACGGGTTTGTCGTCGAGCGCATCTGGTACTACTTCTCCCCACACGCGCTTCGCACACTCGAGCTCGGCCACTACTTCGGCCTGCCCAGCCTGCTCTCGAAGAAACTGTTCGGGCGCTGGGTGCTCTGGCCCAGCCGCGCCAACCCGATCATGCGCGCACTCGACGCAAGCCTGCGCCCGATCTACGACGAACCGTTGCCCGCCCAGGGCGCGTATGTATTCGGCGTTGCGCGTAAACCAGCGTAGCTGCACGCATCGCTCTTCTGCTGAGGTCTGCCCAGATATATCTGACGCCGGGGTCGCATTCACGCGAAGGCCCCGGCGCGGGTTTCTGCTCTTCATGCGCAGCCGTGTGCCCCCCCAGGCGCATCGAATCACCGCGGCCGCGGCGCATGCACGCGCGCATGCGGCCGCTCGCGCAACACCACCTGCGCAAGCTGGTTCGTCCGACCATACGCCGCAGCATGTTCGATCAGACTGCGCGCGAGCGATTGCTTACTTCCGGCGTCCAAATCCTCGATGTCGATGCGCAGCTCCCACGCAATCGAAGCAATCTCTTCCTTCGAAAATAACGCCCGCAGCGCGTCGTAGAGGTTCCATTCAAGGTCGGTCGGTTTGCGAGGCATCGCGAATTTCTCCTGCTCTCTTCAGGGTTTGGTCATCGTCTGACCCGCCAGTAAATCGAGCACCCGGCGTTCTGCCGCCCACTCCTCCTGCAGCCGCTGCACATCATCGTGACACGTCGCTGCCGCAGCGTCGTCGCCGGCAGCGACGTGAAGTTCAGCCAGCCGCTCGCGCGCGGCAATTTCGCCGCGCACATCGCGCACGCGACGCAGCGCATCCGCGCGCGCGCGCTGCCACGTGCGCACCATCGCCGCACTCATGCGCAACGGAAGAATATCCTGCAGCGCCTCAGTCAGATCTGCGGCCAGTCGTGCTGCACGACCCGGCAGCACATGAAACTCCGGCTGCGCCAGCGCAAACGCCGCCTCGATGTGCCGACGCAGCGCGTCGAAATCCATCAGCGCACCATCCCCATCACCCGCAGTGAATCGTCTTCCAATCGCGCGCGCGCGCTGCACTACGCTTTCAGCATAGCGCAGGCACGCCGCCTCAGCTTCGGAATTCGACAGCCGCGCCCGCGCATAATCGCGCACAGCGCGCGGCAGCCGCTCGCCGCCGCCGGCTTCGTCTTCGATCACCAGCCGCCGCCTCCGCAGATCAGCCAGCATCACGTCGGCGTCGGTGCTCACCGCCGCCGCCATCGCCGCATCGAAGGGCGCCTCGATCACCGACAACTGCCGCAGCACCCGCTGCTGCGCCACACTCATGCGGTGATATACGAATGTCAGCACCGTATGCAGGCCAAGCATCTCATCGACCGTCAACGCGCGCCGCAGCAGCCGAGTATGCTCTTCGGCCAGCTGCTTCGCCACGTCGGACGGCAGGAGTGTCCGCGCGTCCGCCAGGTGCACCGCCACCAGTTCAATCGCCCCGGGCAAGTGATACGCCAGCTCGCACAGACGCGGCAATGCTGAATCATGCACGTTCACGCCACTGATCTCGGACAGCAAACGCTGCGCGTTCGCAGCCGGCCACACGCGCAAATCCACCGACGGCATGCGCAGCGGCTCACGACTGGTCGCCACGATCAGCGTACCAGGCGTCGCAAGATCAGCGACCGGAACACCGTCCGTCACATCGTCGAGCAGCAGCACAGCCGACGACGCTTCGCCGCCCGCGCTCATCCGCGCTCGCAGCGCACATTCATCTGCCAGCGCTGCAACCGAACGTCCGCGTGCGTGCACGAATCGCACCGGGCGTGCGCCTGCATGCTCGTGCGCCAGCCGCAGCGCCATTGCGGTCTTCCCCACTCCCGCCGGCCCACAGATGCCGACCACCGCCGCCCCACGCTCTGCACCAGCCAGCCAGCGCCTCAGGCGATTCATCTCCACCGAATGCACATCGTGCACATCGTACGGCGGGCGGGGTTCGGCGATGTTCTCCATAGTGACGATTGACAGCTGCTCCAGCCACGAAGACGTTTACAGAAAAGAGGTGCGCAACATTCAAAGTAGCGCAAACGGCCGCTTAGAGACTACCGGCGAAAGATGGAGTTTAAGGAGTGGCTACACCTGAGCAGAGATAAACCCGCGCATCACAGCATCGCCCGCCGCCCAGCAGACGATGCCGTGATGCACGGACTCTACTCGACCGAACCGACGGGTGCATCCGCCGTTTGGAGCGGATGCATTTCTCACACGAAGCCGCTAAGTCATATAAAGTATTTTCTTCGCGGCTTCGCGGCTTCGCGGCTTCGCGTGAGACAAATCTGCTGTCTAGATCTGCCCCTAACGGCGGTTGCA
>CAXNFZ010000062.1:0-11993 GCA_964201495.1 Chloroflexota bacterium
AGGGCGGCGGGCGATGACGTGATTCGTGGGTTTCTCCACTTGCAGATTTCATTCCACTAGGGCGGCACAATTTCGCCGTCGCGGCGTCGATCTTCCGGATAGAGGTAGCTGCGAGCGGCCAGCTCGGGGTTTAACAGCGTTCGGGCGCGATTTTCGTCGATATCGACGCCGAGGCCGGGCGTGTCGTTGGCGTAGAGGTAGCCGCCGGTGAGGCGGGCGTGGCCGGGGAAAATGTCGTATTCCTCGGGCGAAAAGTGATTTTCTTCCTGCACACCGAACGATGGACTGGCGAGGTCGAGATGCACCGCAGCCATCTGGTTGATCGGATCGTTGTCACCACCTTCCTGCCATGCGGTGCGCACGCCGAACATTTCGCACACCGCGGCAATTTTGCGGCACTGCGTGATGCCGCCGCCCTTCGAAACGCGCACACGAACGAAGTCGATCAGCCGTTCTGTCAGCAGCGGCATGTACTCGTGCGGATTGGTGAAGAGTTCGCCCATCGCCTGCGGTGTGACGCAGGCCTGGCGCACCTGGCGATACCAGCCGACCTGTTCGGGTGGCAGCAGGTCTTCAAGAAAAAAGAGCCGATACGGTTCCAGCCGCTTGGCCAGATGCACGGCGTTGTGCGGCATCAGATGTTCGTGCACATCGTGGGTGAGCTTGGGCTCGAAGCCGATCTTGTTGCGCAGGTGTTCGAACATGCGCGGCAGGGCGTCGAGGTAGGCTTCGTCGTCGAAAGCGGCCGTCTGCGGCCAGTGATCGCTGGGAAACCCAGCTTCTTTTCCCTGCAGAAAGCCGCCGCCGCCGTATGGGCCGAGCTGGCAGCGGATGACGCTGTAGCCTTCAGCCATGTAGCGCCGCACGTCGTCTTCGAGTTCGATCAGGTCGTTGCCGCCGGCGTGCGCATATGCCAGCACGGCGCTGCGCACCTTTCCGCCGAGCAGGCGATACACCGGCATGCCCGCTTCCTTGCCGAGGATGTCCCACAGGGCCATGTCGATGCCGGCCTGCACGGTGTTTGTCACGGCATCATTGCGCCAGTAGCCGCTGAAGTGCAGCGACCGCCACGTGTCCTCGATGCGCCCTGTATCGCGCCCGATCAGCCGCGGCGCAAGGTTGTCAACCGCCGCCTGCATCACCGGTGTGCGGAAGTGATCGTTGACTGAGCCGATCCCGTACAGCCCTGGCTGATCGGTCAGTACCTTGACGAAGAGCCATGTTCCGTTGGCTCGTGTGCGGATGGTTTGAATTCCCGTGATCTTCGGCATGCAGGGATGATACAAGCGGTTGGGCTTTGCGCACTCCCCAGCACAGGGATGCAGCCGCAGTTTGAGGGCGAATTTCGATAGAAGGTTTTCCTCACGCGAAGCCGCGAAGAACGCAAAGGAAAAAGCTTTTTATGGCGTTTACGTGCCTGTGCTCGAGGAAGGTTCTTCGGTGACGGAACTACGAAGGAGAAACGACGCGCAGCCACGCGTCCGGGTTTTCGAGATGCACGGTGTGACCGGCGTCGGGCGCGATCGTGAGCGTTGCGTTCGAAATCTGCTGCGCCATGGCGCGCGCGATGCTCACGAATTTTGCGTCGTGCTGACCTGCGATCAGCTGAACGGGCATGCGCAGCGCGGGCAGTGCCTCCCACAGCGATGGCTGCACACCGGTTCCCATGCCGCGCAGGCTGAGCGCCAGCCCGCGCGCGTCATTGCGCAGGCGCAGTGCGCGCACGCGTTGCTGCACCGCCTCCGGAAGCGCACGCTGCGTGGCAAAGAGCGGCAGCTTCTCCCATTCATCGACGAACGCGGCTATGCCGCCCGCCTCGATGCGATCGGCGAGCGCTTCGTCCGCAGCGGCGCGCGCCGTTCGTTCCTCGTGCGTGGCCAGCCCGGGCGATGCGCTTTCGAGGATCAGCCGCTGCACAAGATGCGGTGCGTGGGCAGCGAGTGCCAGCGCAACGCGCCCGCCCATCGAGTAGCCGAGCACGTGTGCCGGTGCAGCGTTGCTTGCGACGAGCATCTCTGCCAGCGTTTCCACTACGCGCGGCATGCTGTACGCCGCGACCTCATCCGGCACGCGCGTGCGCCCGTGTCCGGGCAGGTCCACCGTCAGCACGCGAATGTGCTCGCACAGCGCTGGCAGCAGCGGCTCCCAGCTTTCGCCGCTGCCAGTGAAACCGTGCAGCAGCAGCAGCGGTGGGCCGTGGCCATGATCGAGAAAAGCGTACATCTTTGATTTCAGATTTCGTAACTACTCAGGCCATCTATTTTTCCAACGCGAAACGCGCTATTTCTTCCCCCTTCGGGGGAAGGAATAGCGCGTTTCACGGGAAATACTGATTTAGGCCTGAGTAGCTACCAAATTTTCGATTTCAGACGAACTGCATTTCTGCTGCGCGTCGATCAACTTTTCCGTTCGGCAGCAACGGCAGTGCGTGCACGACGCGCACGACGCGCGGGATCTTGTAGCCGGCCAGCCGTTTGCGTGCGTCGGTGAGTACTGCGTCGGCGTCGAGCGGAGCGGCGTCGTGTGCGACGAGCAGGGCGCCGACACGCTGGCCCCATTCGGCGTCCGGCACGCCGATGACGAGCGCGTCGGCGACGGACGGATGTGCGCACAGCGCACGCTCGACTTCGGCTGGATACACATTTTCGCCGCCGCTGATGATCAGATCTGATCGACGCTGCAGCACGAAAAGGTCACCGTCGGCGTCGATGTAGCCGAGGTCGCCGGTGAAGAGTTCGCCGTCACGCAGCGCTCGCGCGCTCGCTTCCGGATTTTCGAAATAGCCGTGCATGATCGTCGGCCCGCGCACGACGATTTCGCCGACTGTGCCGGTGGGCAGGCTCATGCCGACTTCATCGGCGATGCGCACACGTGTGCCGGCCAGCGCTCGCCCGACGCTGAGCGGCTTGGCAATCGCGTCGCGCGGATGCTGCGTGGCGATCTGTGACGAAGCTTCGGTCATGCCGTAGGTGGTGGCGACGGGTGCGCCGGCGGTTTGCGCTGCGGCGAGCAGTCGTTCGTCGGCCGCGGCGCCGCCGAGGAGCACGCAGCGCAGCGCCGGTGCGTGCGGCCAGCCGTGATCGAGCATGCGCTTCAGCATGGTCGGCACCAGCGAGACGAGGGTGACCGGCGGTGCGGCGGCTGTGAGCACATCGGCAACTTCGTCGGGGTCGAAGCGCGGCAGAAGCGTGACCGTGAAGCCGAACAGGCAGGCGCGAAAGAGCACGGCCAGCCCGCCGACGTGGAAGAGCGGCAGCACGCTGAGCCAGTGGTCGTCGGGGGAGGCGCCGAGGCGCGCGGCGGAGCCGATTGCGCTCCACAGATGATTGGCGAACGTGAGCCGCACTCCCTTCGGCGTGCTGGCGCTGCCGGAGGTGAACACGAGCGCCTGGTCGCGCTCGAGATCGAACGGCGACGGCGTCCAGCGCGTCGGCGCGCGTGCGTCGAACTCGGCGCGCGTGATGCAGCGCGCTGCATGCAGGTGCGCGGCTGCGGCGACGGCGGCTGATTCGCACAGCAGCAGCGCCGGGCGCGCCAGCCGCAGTTGTTCGGCGACTTCGGCGGGCGCGAGGCGCGTGTTGAGCGGCGCAGCGACGAGGCCCATGCGCGCGCAGGCATGGACGAGCACGACCGCTGCTGCGTCGTTCGGGCCGTGCAGTGCGACGTGGTCGTTCGGCTGCAGATCGAGCGACGCCAGGCGCGCGCAGGCGGAATCGGCGGCGGCGTTGAGTTCGGCGTAGGTCCAGCGGCCGGCTGGTGTAATCAGGGCAACTGCCCGCGGCGCAGCGAGTGCCTGCGCCGCAAGCCAGTCGAGATGAACGGAGTTCACGGGCGCCATGGGAACTTGCGGAAGTCCGGTTTGCGCTTGGCCTTGTAGGCGTCGCGCCCTTCGTTGCCTTCTTCGGTCATGTAGTAGAGCATCGTGGCGTCGCCGGCGAGCACCTGCAGGCCGGTCTGCCCGTCGCAGTCGGCGTTCATCGCTGCCTTCAGGAAGCGAATCGCGATCGGGCTTTTCTCGAGAATTTCGCGCGCCCACTGGATGCCCTCGTCCTCGAGCTGAGCGACGGGGACGACTTTGTTGACGAGGCCCATGTCGAGCGCCTCAGCGGCGTTGTACTGGCGGCAGAGGTACCAGATTTCGCGCGCCTTCTTCTGGCCGACGATGCGCGCGAGGTAAGACGAGCCGTAGCCGGCGTCGAAGCTGCCGACAATCGGTCCGGTCTGGCCGAAGACGGCGTTGTCGGCGGCGATGGTCAGATCGCAGATCACGTGCAGCACGTGGCCGCCGCCGATGGCGTAGCCGGCGACAAGCGCGACGACGGGCTTCGGCATGGTGCGGATGATGCGCTGCAGTTCTAGAACGTTGAGGCGCGCGTGGCCGTCGCCGCCGACGTAGCCGGCATAGCCGCGGACTTTCTGGTCACCGCCGGAACAGAAGGCGTATTTGCCATCTTTCGGGGAAGGGCCGTTGCCGGTGAGCAGCACTACGCCGACTTCCTCGTCCATCCACACGTGACGAAAAGCGTCGATCATCTGATCGATCGTCTCGGGCCGGAACGCATTGCGCACCTCGGGCCGGTTGAAAGCGATGCGTGCGATGCCATCATGCTTCTGATACGTGATGTCGCTGTATTCCTTTACGGTGAGCCATTCGGTTGTTGGTGTCATGGTATTTGTGTCGATAGTGGATAGTGGATAGTGATAGTGGATAGTAGATAGTGATAGTAGATAGTAGATAGAGCACTCTGAGCCTGCCAACTATTCACTATCCACTATTACTATCCACTATCTACTATCCACTCAGTCTGCCATCCGCTCTGCGTGATCGAGCGTGATCTGCAGCGTGCGCCGTGTGGCACGCCGCGCCTGCTGGTCGGTTTGTGCGTCGGTGTTCACTTCGATGATTTGTGTGCCTTCGTGCAGGCACAGGCGCAGGTCGTGTGCATTCGCCACGCGCGCGTGAGTGAGGCCGAATGCCTGCGCGGCGGCGGCGAAGTCGGTGTCGTGCGGCGTGACCCACAGGCGAGTGAACGGCGGGTCGATGCGCGCGATGGGCAGACGACGGAAGATCGCGCCGCCGTTGTTGTTGAGCAGAACGATTTGCGCATTGGAGATGTTTTCGCGGTGCAGGGTGAGCAGGCCGTTCAGGTCGTGCACGGTCGTGACGTCGCCGAGGATGGCGACGGTGGGGCGGCTCGGATCGGCGGCGGCGACGCCGAGCGCGGTGGAGACGTTGCCGTCGATGCCGCTGGCGCCGCGGCTGCCGAGGATCTGCACTCGTGCGGAAGGTACGAATTCATCGACGTGGCGGACGGCGAGGCTGTTGCCGATGAAGACGCGCCCGTGCGCTGGAATGGCGTCGATGGCGGCTCGCACTGCGGCGAAGTCGGTCCACGTGTGCTCGCATGCGCTGCGCAGTGAACGCTCGGCGATGCGGGATGCGCGCTGCCATTGTTCAAGCCAGGATGGTTCCGTCGTCATGCGTGAGGCGAGCATTCGCGTCAGCTCGGTGAGGAGGAGCGTTTCATTGGCCTGCAGAAACCATGTGGTGCGATGCTCGTCGTCGGCCCAGACGCCTGATTCGGAGACGTGGATGTGATGCGCCGGCTGTGCGTTGGCGAGGGCGGTGTTCAGTGCTGCGGACGTGGGGACGGCGCCGATGCGCAGGACGAGAGCTGGGTCGAATCGTGGGCCGCCGTTGTCGAGCATGGCATCGTAGGCGCCGATCACATGTGCATCTCCGGAGCGCATTCCGCTGAGCGGATCGGCGAAGATCGGGTAGCCGGAGGCGTGAGCAAATGCGAGTACGGCGTGATGCAGCGCACTGTCTCCGGCTGTGTTCATGTGCAGCGGTCCACACAGAATTGCGCCGCGCGGATGCATATTGATGAGCGCGAGAAGAGCCGCAAGATCGTCGGCGCCGGGGGCGATTCGCCCGCGAGAGAGAAACGTGTGCGGCCGGTGGCTGATCTCCGGTGCGGCAGGAAGAATTTCGTCCGCGGCCGGTTCGAGCGGTTTACGGAATGGGAAGTTGATATGCACCACACCCGGCCGCACGCCTGTGGCAACAGCAAGCGCGCGTGCGGCGGTGGCGCACAGGTTGCGCAGCGTCAGGGCGGACGGCGTTGCTTCCGGGATGGGCATGTCGACCGACCAGAGCGCGTAGTCGCCGAAAAAATTGACCTGATTGATCGTCTGGTTGGCGCCGCTGTGGCGCAGTTCGTGCGGTCGGTCCGCGGTGAGGACGAGCAGAGGAATGCCGCTCATGTGCGCTTCGACGACGGCTGGGAAGAAGTTGGCGACGGCGCTGCCGCTGGTGCAGAGCACAGCAGTGGGCATGCGGGTAGCCAGGGCCAGGCCGAGCGCGAAGAACGCTGCGCCGCGTTCGTCGATCAGTGAGTGCACGTGAATAGACGGATGCGATGCAAACGCGAGCGTCAGCGGCGTATTGCGAGAGCCGGGGGCAATACAAACGTGGCGGAGTCCGCAGGCGGCGAGTTCGTCGACAAATCTGGAGGCAACGGCGAGGTTGGCATTCATGAATTCTCCGGACGCGGAGAGTCGCCGCCGAGTGCGCGCAGCATCGGCCGGAACTTCAGACCGGTTTCGTCCCATTCGCGCTGAGGGATTGAGCCGGCGACGATGCCGCAGCCGGCGTAGAGCCATGCGCGTGATTTCTGGACCACGGCTGATCGGATGGCGACGCAGAATGCGCCGTCGAGCGCGGCATCGAACCAGCCGACGGGTGCGGCGTACCAGCCGCGCGTGAGCGGTTCGTGTTCGTAGATGAATCGCAGTGCGGCGTCACGCGGTGCGCCGCCGAGAGCCGGGGTGGGGTGCAGCGTTTCGATGGCGGAGATTGCTGCGGCCGCCGAATGTAATTCGGCCTGAACGGGCGTGTGCAGATGCTGAATATTTCGCAGCGGCATGATGCCGGTAGCGCCCGGCGTGAGTGTGGCGGCCAGCGGCTTCAGGCGTTCGATCAGTGCGTCGAGCACGAGTCGATGTTCGCGGCGGTCCTTGTCGCTGGAGAGCAGCTCGGCGGCGAGCACGGCGTCGCGTTCGGGTGTTGCGCCGCGCGCCTGCGAGCCTGCGAGCGCCATGGTGTGCAGATCGCGGCCGTGCGCCTGCACGAGCAGCTCAGGCGTGGCGCCCAGGAATGCGTGGCCGGGGTGTGGTTCGAAAAAGAAGCGGTAGCACTCCGGATATTCGGCATCGAGCTGTGCCATGACCTGCGTCAGGTCGAAGCCATCGGCGCTGCGCAGTTCGCAGGCGCGGGCGAGCACGACCTTCGTGATGCGGCCGGCGGCGATCTCACCCAGCGCGCGCGAGACGAAATCCGACCATGCGGCGAGATCCATCGGGTAGCGGACTTCCGTGGGATGTGGGTGAGGGACGTCCTGAACGGATGGCTGCGTGGGATGTGTGGGAATCAGCGCGGCGTGTGCGTCGAGCGCGGTATAGAGAGCCTGGCGCGTGTCTGCGATATCGTCGCCTGTCGCGGCGAGAGCGGAGATCGTCAGCCAGCCGCCGCGGCCGTCGGCGTTCTGCACAAACTGCACGTGCGGGAGCAGGAAGTGTGCCGGGTGAAAAGCAGACCATGCTTCGTCGGGGACGAAATCGTCGCGGAAGGCAAAGCCGCCGAAGAAGCGGGGGCGTGCGTGCGGCGGGGCGAGAGGATCCGGAGCGGCGTCGGTGAAGATGGCGCGCGACTGGTCGGCAATTTCCTGCATGCGCGCGGTGCCGTAGCCGAAGATTTCGGCGGCGACGCCGAACCCGGCCAGAGACGGGCCGGTGGGTGGGCGCCAGAAGAAGCGTTCGCGGCCGGCGCCGGCGGCGAGCACGTCGTCGGCGGTGAGGCCGGGGACGAAGCGCGCAGCGGAGACGAGTGTGCCGGGCGAGCGCGGCTCTTCGTCGTCCCACAACCCGGCTGCGGGGAGATCCTGTCGCGTCGTCATGCGGAGGCCTTTTCGTAGCCGACGCTGTGCAGGAGCGCCGGCACCAGCGCGGAGACGATCTGCTGCGGCGTTGGTTCGCCGGTGGTGACCCAGCGGATGACGAGAGCGTAAATGGCGCCCATCCAGGCCAGCGAGATCACTGGAACATCGACCGGTGCAATTTCGCCGAGGCGGATCGCTTCGTCGAGGTAAATGGCGATCAGGCGGGCGAATCGGTCGGTGATGGCGCTGCGCTTGTCTTCGAATGCGGCGCCGAGGCCGACGGCCTGCACGAGCAGAATCTTGGCGGGACGGCGATATTTCGAAAACGTATCGAGGCAGGTTTCGATGGCGACGCGCACCCGCTCCATCCCGGCATCATGCGGCCGAATGGCGTCCTGCACACGGCGTTCGAGCAGGTCGGCGAATTGATCGACGAGCGCGAGAAAGAGGCGTTCCTTGTTTGGAAAGTGAAAGTAGATCGCGCCTTTCGATGTTTTTGACTGGTCGACGATTTCGTCCATGCGCGTGGCGTGGAAGCCTTTGTCGGAAAACACGGCCAGCGCGGCGTCGAGAATTCGCTCGCGGGTCGGCGCTGCGCTCAGATCAGAGGCGGGGGGGCGTTCATCTGTGCTCATGGCAAAAATAGACTGACCGGTCGGTTTGTCAGTATAAAGGGGAACATGAGGTTAACCTGAACGAGGGAGTGCGCAAAGCCCAATTGGTATCCGCGAAACACGCCATCGCCCGCCCCCTTCGGGGGCGGGCGATGGCGTGTTTCACGGGTTTCATCACTTGGATTTTGAGCATTCCCCTGAACGGGCCCCTGAACGGGGTGTGTGTTTTTTGCTGAGGTGAATTTTTTTCACGCGAAGAACGCGAAGAACGCGAAGAACGCGAAGAACGTAAAGAGGTCTGAATTCCGTCGCCGAAGAAACTTTCTCAAGCGAAGGCACGGAAAAGCCATCACAAGCTTTTTCCTTCGCGTTCTTCGCGGCTTCGCGTGAGACAAATCTGCGGTCGACCTCTGCCCCCAACTCCGGATGCACCCTTCTTTGCGTGAGACAAATCTGTGGTCATAATTCGCCCCGAATCGCCCCGAATCGCCCCGAACTGCAGATGCGCTACTGAAGAGCTGGAAAAGTTGGTAACCTTTGCGCCATGCGAACAAGCGACTCCTCCGTTCTGCAATTCATCGAGTGGCCTGGCCGGGAGCCGGCGGCCGTGTTCGTGCACGGCGCCGGATTCCATGCGCACTGCTGGGATGCGGTGATCGAGCCGTTGACGCAGCGATGTGTGGCGGTGAATTTGCGCGGCCACGGCGGGGTGAGTGCGCCGCACATGGCGTTGAGCTGGCGGGATTTTGCCGCCGACGTGGTGCACGCCTGTGACGCGGCCGGGGTACGGGAGGCGGTGGGGGTGGGGCATTCGCTGGGTGGCTATGCCGTGACCGTGGCCGCAGCGCAGCGGCCGGATCTCTTTCGGGCTCTGCTGCTGATCGACCCGGTGATTTTGCCGGAGGCGGCCTATGGCGCGGCGATCGAAGCCCCTCCGGCTCGGCGACGCGCGACGTTTGCTTCTGCCGAAGAAATGCGCGCACGGCTGGCGGCGCGGCCGCCTTTCATGCGCTGGGAACCACGCGTGCTCGACGACTACTGCCGCTTCGCTCTGCGACCGGACGGCAGCCTGTGGTGCGAGCCGGAATTTGAGGTGCAGATTTACGCCGCCGCATCGGCTGCGGATGCGAACCCGTATGAACTGCTGCGCAGCGTGCAGATTCCGGTGTTTGTGCTGCGCAGCGGGCGGGTGGACGAAGACAATCCGTTTTCGCGATCACCGACGGCGCACGACCTGGCGCAGCATTTTTCGCGCGCCGAGGACGCAATTGATGCACGATTTTCGCATTTTCTGCCGATGGAAGCACCGCAATGCGTCACGGAGCGGGTGCAAATGCTCGCTGCTTGACAATCCTGTCAGGTCTTCTGGCAAGTGGATTGGTCGGAAAGTCGTAGATTGTCAAGTTGAAGTGCCGTACAACAATGCCCATTCCGTTGCTCTGCAAAGTTGAAGACTTCCGTCTGCCAACTGATGCGCAACGACTCAGAATGTAATCAGCGTGACGAGCTGCCACACAGCGGCACTTACGCGGAATTCCTCAAGACGGTCAATTTTTGTTAAGAAATCCTGCGGGAAATCTTTTTGGAAATTCTGTTTTGAGGCTGAGTTGCTGCGATTTTGCGGGGCTGCGAAGGAGCAAAGAAATGGACTACTACAACATGATGTACGGCCGCGTCCGCCACGCCGAGTTGATCGCCGAGGCGCAGAGAGAGAATCGCATCGTGGCCGAGGATCGCGCTGAGCGCGTGAACCTCGTCGCCCGCGTTGTGACTGCGGTGCAGCGCATCTTCACGCTACGCGCGTCGGAAAAGCAGCCGACTGCAGCGGCCCGCCGCCTGGCCACCAAATAGGCTGCGGCATCACTGCTGCACGACGACGCGCGTGCCGATGGAAGCCCATCGGTACAGCGTCGTAGCAGCATTCGCCGGCATGACGATACAGCCGAGCGAAGTCATGGACCTGCCTCCCCGTGCGGTGTAGGCAGGTCCATGAAAACCATTCTGAAGACCGCCCGCGTAATAAATCCCCATCCAGTTCGGCAGGCGCCACCCCAGCGCGAACGAGCGCGCCGACGACAGCTTATTCTGAATCCGGAACGTGCCGCGCCGCGTTCCGCGGATATTTGCCCAGGTCGACCAGACCAGCTTCGAGCCGTAATAGGCGTAGACCTTCTGCTGGCTGATGTCGACCACGATGCGCTTGCCGATGGCGGCGGTATCGACTGCGTCGGCGACCAGTGCGTCGAATGAAAGCATCGCCACAAGCGCGGCGACGAAGGCAAAAAAAGTGCGGGCGAGATGGGACGACTTCATCAGAGACCTCCGGATCGGATTGCTTGGAATTGATTTGTCGATTGATGGCATGGATCGTAAGGACACCCTGAAAGGTTAGCAGGAGTGTGGTGTGTATCACTTCAAACACTTCGTAACTACTCAGGCCTGAATCAGTATTTCCCGCGAAACGCGCTATTCCTTCCCCCGAAGGGGGAAGGAATAGCGCGTTTCGCGTTGGAAAAATGGATGGCCTGAGTAGTTACAACACTTCAAACCTTCAAACCCTGAATGCCCCCGCGCAGCCTGCGACGACCGCCTGGCCGAGAGCGAGGCCGCCATCGTTGGGTGGGACGCTGTGGTGCCACAGCGTTTCGAATCCACGCATTTCGAGCCGTCGCAGCGTGTCCTCCAGCAGCAGCACATTTTGAAAGACGCCGCCGCTGAGCGCAACCGTCTCCAGACCAGTTCGTTCGCGCGCATCGACGCAGGCTGTGGCCAGCATGTGCGCCACGGCCGAATGCGCGCGTCGCGCGATGCGTGCGCGGTCGACGCCAGCGCGCAGGTCGGCGACGGCTGCACGCAGCAGCGGAGCCGGATCGAGTGCGGCAGAAATCTCCCAGACATCGAGCTCTGCTGCGGCCTGCTGTGCAAGAGTCTGCAGTTCGATCGCCGCCTGCGCTTCGTATGTGACTTCGTGGCGCACGCCGAGCAGCGCTGCCAGCGCGTCGAACAGACGGCCGAGGCTGCTGGTGGGTGGGCAGTTGAAATTTCGCTCGAGCTGTGATCGCAGCACACGTCGTTCGGATTCGCTGCAGGCACCGACGCACGGCAGGTCGTCGTCCCATGCGATGCCGGCGGCCCACAACTGTGCGAGGGCGGCGCGATACGGCTTGCGAATCGCCGCATCGCCGCCGGGCAGCGGGGCGCAGCGCAGATGCGCCAGTCGCTCATGGCGCTGGCAGCTTGCGGCCAAAATTTCGCAGCCCCAGATTGACCCATCATCGCCGTAGCCCGTGCCGTCGCAGACCAGGCCGATGACGTGTTGATCCGGTGCGCATGCGTGTTCGGCGAGGACTGCCGCGACGTGGGCGTGATGGTGCTGCACGCGAATCAGCGGCACGCTGCGTGCTTTCGCAAATCGTTCGGCCCACTGTGAAGATAGGTA
>CAXNFZ010000063.1:0-11975 GCA_964201495.1 Chloroflexota bacterium
GTTCACCACGTGCTTCGAGTCTTCCGTCAACGGCGCGTGCAGCGAAATGAAGTCTGACTGCATGAACAACTCGTCCAGGCTCACCGACTCCACACCCACCGCGCGCATGTCCTCGACGCTCACCCACGCATCGTGCGCGATCACGCGCACGCCGAAGCCGAGCGCCTTCTCCGCGAACGCCCGCCCGATGCGGCCGAACCCGAGCACGCCCACAGTCTGCCCTCGAAATCGTCGGATCGGCTTCGCCGGGGACGCATCCCACGCCCCGCTGCGCGTCGATTGCACCAGCGGCGCCACGCCGCGCAGCTGTGCCAGCAACAGCGCCATCGCATGCGTCGACACTTCGTCGATCCCGTAGTCCGGCACATTCGCAACCCACACGCCGCGCTCTTCCGCCGCCTTCAGGTCAATGCTGTCCAGCCCGACGCCCAGCCGGCTCACCAGCTTGCACTTCGGCATCGCATCGAGCACCTCGGCCGTCACGCGCTGCAGCGTCACCATCAGCGCATCGGCCTCGCGCAGCACTGCGCGCGATTCCGCCGATTCCAGCCCGTGCGACGGCACCAGTTTGTGCGGCAGCGCGGACAACACGGATTTCTCGACGTCCATGTCGAAATCATCAAATGCGTAAACGATCGTATACATGTATTTTCCTCGTGCCGACAGTTATACGCCCTCCACGCGATGTTCGCTGGCAGGCGGCTGCTCATGTTTGGCGGAAAAATTCCGTGTAGGAAGTTTTCCTTCGCGTCCTTCGCGTGAGACAAATCTGCCGCCAAAATCCACCTCTCACTACGAATGTGCAAGCCGCCCCCGGACCGCCATTTGCACAAACGCCCCATCGGAACAAAATATGCATGTCGTCCTGTGGCCTCCCCAACACACCAAAGCTGCAGAGCGACCACAGGAGTTCATGCCAGTTACCGATAGAACGATTCTCATCGTCGGCGGCGCCACCGGCATCGGCCGCGCCACCGCCATTCTCGCTGCCGAACAAGCCGCAAACGTCATCATCGCCGACGCAAACGAACCGGCCGGGGCCGAGCTTGCCGCTTCGATCGGCGCCCCGTTCTTCCACATCGACGTCACTCGTGAAGACGACGTCGCCGAAATGTTCGCGTCGATCGCCCGCTCGCATGGCAAGCTCGATGCACTGATTCAAACCGCCGGCATCCTGCAGGGCGCCTTCGTCCCCATCGAGGAATTCGAAGTTGAACTCTTCCGCCGCGTGCTTGATGTCAATACGGTCGGCACTTTCCTTTGCGCCAAGCACGCCACGCCGCTGCTGCACAAGGGTGATAAACCTGCGCTGATCCTGACCTCCTCCCCCGCCGCACACAACGCCGGCAGCTCGTACGCTTACGGCACCAGCAAGGGCGGCGTCACTGCGCTCGGCATCACACTCGCCGGCAAACTCGCCTCCTCCGGCATTCGCGTCAATATCCTCTATCCGGGCGGCATTCACACTCCCTTGAAGCTCTCGGTCATCGAAGAAGATGCCCGCCGCACCGGCCGCAACTTCGAAAGCGCCGTCGCTGCATCCAACCTCGGCGACCCACACGGCGTTGCCGAAGTCCTGACCTTCCTCGCCAGCCCCGCAGCAGATTACGTGCGCGGCTCGATTCACACACGCTGATCAGGCACGTTCTGCCACGCAACTCCCTATGTCCGTCAACTTTCCCGTCCCCACCCTCGGCCTCGGCGCCGCTCCGCTCGGCGCCACCGGATCCGATCCCTTCGCCGTCCGCTCCGCCTCGCTCGCGCAGGACACGGTCCGACACTGCCTCGCACGTGACATTCGATTCTTCGACACCGCCCCGCTCTACGGCGCCGGCCTCAGCGAATCACGCCTCGGCGACGCACTCGCCGACGTGCCCCGCAGCAGTTATCTGCTCGAGAGCAAAGTCGGCGTCGTCGTCAACGCCGATGGAACGCTCACCCGCTCCTACGCCCGCGACATAGTGCTGCGCAGCGTCGAACAGAGCCTCGCTCGCCTGCGCACCGATCACCTCGACATGGCGCTCATTCATGACGCCGACGATCACTTCCGCGGCGCGCTCGAAGAGGCCTACCCCGCTCTCGCCGACCTCAAGGCGCAGGGCGTCGTGCGCGCCATCGGCGCCGGCATGAACCAGTGGCAGATGCAGGCCGAATTCGCCCGCAGCGCCGACTTCGACTGCTTCCTGCTCGCTGGCCGCTACACGCTGCTCGAACAGGAACCGCTCGACGAATACCTGCCGCTCTGCCTGCAGAAAAACATCAGCGTCTTCCTCGGCGGCGTTTTCAATACCGGCATCCTCGCCACTGGCGCCCGCCCCGGCGCGCGCTACCAATACGCCGACGCGCCGCCGCACATCATGGAGCGCGTGCGCCGCATCGAAGCCGTCTGTGCCCGCCACGGCGTCGCGCTGAAATCCGCCGCTCTGCAGTTCCCCCTCGCTCACCCCGCCGTCAAGGCGCTCGTCCTAGGCATGGTCTCGCCTCACGAAGTCGACGAAAATCTCGCCGCCCTGCACGCCCCCGTCCCGCCCGCCTTCTGGCAGGAACTGCGCGCCGAAAAGCTCGTCGATGAACGTGCGCCGGTGCCAGGGTAGGCGCGGATTTCGGATTTCAGATTTCACATTGCACATTTCGCAGTGTAAGGAAATGCTCAAGTATCGATGTGTGCAGCGCAGAGGTCATTCCTGTGACGTGCATCTCATGGTCACAATGTGAAATTTGAAGGAGGTGCTCTGAAATGTGCAATGTGAAATGTGAAATCTGAAATGTGCAATGTGAAATGTGAAATGTGAAATCTGAAATAAAAATGTTCCTCGCCGACCTGCTCGCCGAAAATCTCACCCACCCGCGCCACCTGCTCGACCACGTCGATCTCACCGTCGCCGACCGTACCACGTGCCGCGGCGACTTCGTGAAATGGCGCGAGTGGGGGCTGCACCTCGCCGTGTGCAAGGGTGGGCCACGCGAGTACGGCGACGACTTCGCCGCACTCTGGCGATCCCAGCCCGAGCGCCGCCCCGGCCGCGACAGCGAGCCGCTTTTTCTGACGAGCGCGCCGCACGACGCCGCGCGCCTCACCCTCGCGTCCCTCGAGCGATTCCTTCAGCAGGTAGACGCAGCCCCTGATCTGGTGCGCCTGATCACCCACCGCGCGGATCTCGCCGCCTGCGCTGCCGACGGACGCCTCGGACTGCTCCTCGCCACAAACCGCAGCGATTGGTTCGGCGATTCACCCACCGTCCTGCGCGCCTTCGCCCGCCTCGGCCTGCGCATGATCACGCTCTCACAGGCAATGCGCGATCTTGGCTACGACGCGTTCAACGAGTCCCGGCCCGGCGGGCTGACCGACCTCGGCATGCGCATGCTCCACGAAATGAACGCCTGCGGCATCATCATCGACGTGTCGCACACGCACGAGCGCAGCGCCCACGAAATTCTCGACGCCTCAGCGCACCCCATCGTCGCCAGCCACAGCAATCCGCGCGAGCTCGAGCCGTCCCCGCGCAAGGCCTCGCGCGAGTTCATGCACGCGCTCGCCGCGCGCGGCGGCGTGCTCGGAATCCTTCCGCCGATCGAACGGCCGCCGGGCGAACGTCCCTACGAGCGCATCCCGACCGCGCAGCTCGCCGCATCCGTGCGCATGATCCTGCACGCCGTCGACGTCATGGGCCCGGCGCACGTCGGCATCGGCACACACTTCAACAGCGCCGTGCTGCCTCAGCTGCTCGAGGCGCTCGCCGATTCCGGCTTGAGCGACGAAGATGTGCGCGCCGTCGCCGGCGAAAACTTCCGTCGCATCCTGCTCGAGGTACTGCCGACATGATCATCGACACTCATCTGCATCTCTGGGATCTCGCACGTTTCGACTACGACTGGATCCAGCGCGGCGCACCGCCGCTCGGCCGCAGCTTCCTCGCTGACGAAGCCGAACGCACCCTGCAAACCGCCGGCGTCGGCGCCGCCGTCTTCGTGCAGGCCGACGGCAGCGTCGCCGAGGCCGAATGGGTGCTCCGCCTCACAGACGAGTTCCCCTGGATCCGCGGCGTCGTCGGCTGGATCGACCTCGCCGCGCCCGACGCTGCCGACGTGCTCGCGCGCCTCGCCGCCCACCCGCGCTTCCGCGGCGTGCGCGCCGGTTCGTCTGAGAAAAGCTGGCTGCTCGACGACGCCGCACAGCCCGGCCTGCGCGCGCTCACCGCGCGCCGCCTCACACTCGACGTGCTCACCGGCCCGCGCGAGCTCGATCTGCTTCCCAGCCTGCTCCGCGCGCACCCGGACCTCACCGTCGTGCTCGATCACCTCGGCGCACCGCCGCTGGCCGAAGACGCCCCGGCCATGGACGACTGGCGCCGCCGCATCGACGCCGCTGCCGCACAGCCCAACCTCGCCGCCAAAGTCTCCGGCCTGCTCACGCAGGCCCGCGGCGCCGACATCACCCCCGCCGTCCGCCACGCACTCGACGCCTTCGGCCCCGACCGCCTGATGTTCGGCGGCGACTGGCCCGTCGCCCTCCTCGCCGCCGACTACGCCGACACACTCGCTCGCCTGCGCACCGCCCTGCGCACATGCGGCGTCGCCGACGACGCCCCACTCTGGCACGCCAACGCGCAGCGCGTGTATTCAATTCAATCTGAAATCTGGTAACTGCTCAGGCCTGAATCAGTATTTCCCGCGAAACGCGCTATTCCTTCCCCCGAAGGGGGAAGGAATAGCGCGTTTCGCGTTGGAAAAATGGATGGCCTGAGTAGTTACGAAATCCAGAATCCCAAGTTGCGTTCCGCCCCCATTCCCACCACAATCCATCTTCGATGAAACTAACGGTCACTGACATCGAACGAATCACGGTGCGCGCGCCGATGACGGCGCGCTGCGAAGAATGGAACGCCCGCGAAGTCTGGCAGTGGTGCATCTGCGAAATCACGCGCGTCACCACCGACGCCGGCTTCGTCGGCTACGGCGAAACCCTGCCGCACTACACGTGGGGCCGCGTCACCGACGAAGCCGTCGCGCGCGTCAAGGGCCGCAACGCCGCCGACTTCCTCGGCGACGACTCGCTCGGCGCCGGCCTGCAGATGGCGCTCTACGACGTCGTCGGCAAGGCGCTCGGCGTGCCGGCCTATCGCCTCTTCAACCTGCCGCAGGTGCGCGAAGCTGTGCCGATCGCCTGGTGGAACATCGACTTCCCGCCCGAGGCGCTGGCGCTCGAAGCGCAGGACGCCCTCGCCCGCGGCTACACCGCGCTCAAGACCAAGGCCCGCCCGTGGTGGGACGTCTACGAGCAGGTCGACGCCATCAGCGCCGTCACGCCGCCGCACTTCAAGATCGACATGGACTGGAACCAGATGCTGATCAACGAGTCGAACGCCGCACCGGTGCTCACCGAGCTGGACAAGCAGGAACGCGTGGCGCTCTACGAATCGCCGATCTTCCAGCGCGACGTCGAAGGCCAGAAGCTCCTGCGCGCCAAGACGAAGAAAGCCATCGCCCTGCATTTCGGCGACCCGCCCTTCCCCGTCGCCGCGCGCGGCGAAATCTGCGACGGCTTCGTCGTCGGCGGCGGCGTCTCGCGCGTGCTGCGCGACGGCGCCATCGCCGCGCAGTTCGACAAGCCCTTCTTCCTGCAGATCGTCGGCGCCGGCCTCACCACCGCCCTCTCGATTCAGCTCGGCGCCGTGCTGCCGATGGCGCAGTGGCCGGCCGTCAATTGCCTGAACAACTACGCCGACGACCTGATCGCCCAGCCGATCGTCGTGTCCGAGGGCTACGCACACGTGCCCGACGCGCCCGGCCTCGGCGTCGACATCGACGAAGCAGCGCTCGTCAAATACAAGATGGAGCCGCCCTTCGAAATCCCACGACCGAAGCTGCTGCTCTCCGTCTCGTGGCCCGGCAAGCGCGTGCGCCACTACGCCAACATCCAGCAGGCCTGGACCGATGCCTTCGCCGGCAACATCCCCGTTCAGGACCGCGGCGCGCGCATGCACGTCCGCGCCGACGACGGCTCATCCGACTGGAACGAAAAGTTCACGCGCGCCTCGAACGCGCCGTTCTGGTCTTCCGTTATGTAAAAAGTAACCCGGCTTCTAAGAAGCCGGGTACTGCATAACAACTGCACAACAACAACCATGACCTACTGTCCTTTCAACCTGTCTCGCGAAGAGATGATCGACTACACGCGCGAGTGGACCGGCGAACGCTTCGATGACGGCCGCCCGCGCATCCCCGATTCGCTCGTCCAGCGCGCCCGCCTCGTCAGCATCACCGGCGCGTGGCATATCCTGCGCGGCGAAGGCTTCCACCACCAGTACGAAGGCGGCTTCGTCTGCACGCACCCGGGCGAGGTGCTCGCCGGCCGCGCGCTCACCGCCATGTACATGCCGCGCCGCCCCAACATCCGCGCCATCATGGAGGAGAAGGGCTTCGCCGCCGGCTGCATCGGCGACCAGATCTCCTGGCCGATCGACCTGCTCGTCTCCGGCGACGTCTACGTCGCCGACGTCTACGGCAAGATCGATCAGGGCCCGATCATCGGCGACAACCTCGCCACTTCCATCCACGCCAAGTCCGGCAACGGCGTCGTCCACGACGCCGCCGTGCGCGACCTCGACGGCATCAAGGAAATTCCCGGCTTCGCTTCCTACGTGCGCGGCTGGCACCCCAGCTTCGCCTCCCCCACCATCATGCTCATGGGCATCAACTGCCCGATCCGCATCGGCGGCGTCACCGTCATGCCCGGCGACCTCGTGCTCGGCAAGGAAGACGGCGTGGTCTTTATTCCGGCGCATCTCGCAGAAAAAGTCGTCAAGACCGCCGAGCTCGTCGCCCTGCGCGACAAGTTCGGCAAGCAGCGCCTCGCCGAAGGCAAGTACACCTCCGGCCAGATCGACACGCGCTGGGCCGACGACATCGAAGCTGACTTCTCGCTGTGGCTCGAGGCGCACATCGACGAACTGCCCGTCCCGCGCGAAGCAATCCAGGAAATGCTCAAGGAACGCACCTGGTAGGCGCATGCTTTCGCCCGATTCGCCGCTCTCTCCCGCACAAAAACGACGCAGCATGTCCTGGGCGCTCGCCGGCGCGCCGTTCTACGGAGCATGGTGGGCGATCGCCCTCGGCACGACCACCGTGCTCTTCCTGCATGACCTCGGGTTCGCCAAGTCGCAGATCGGCTTCCTGCTCGGCATGATTCCGCTGGTCGGCGTGATCTCGCCGCTCGTCGCGCCGTGGACCACGCGCTTCGGCCTGAAGCGCAGCTACGTCACGTTTTACGGCTCGCGCAAACTCGTGATCGCAGCGCTCGTCTTCGCCCCGGTCGTGCTGCAGTCGTTCGGAACCACGGCGACGTTCGCGTTCGTCACAGTCGTGTTGATCGTGTTCTCGATCTTTCGCGCCATCGCCGAAACGGCGGTGATCCCCTGGCAGCAGGAATTCATCCCGCACGACATGTGGGGCAAGTTCTCCGCCGCCAGCAGCATCGCCGTGGCGCTCGCCGGCATGGGCGCCTCCGCGCTCGCCAGCCGCATGCTCGACGGCGTGACCGGGTTCGGGCAATACCAGATCCTGATGTGCATCGGCGCCGCCCTCGGCGTCCTGCATGTCTCCGCCTATCTCGGCATCGCCGGCGGCCGGCCGCAGCAGGTCCATTCATCCCACGCCGACTTCCGCGCTGAGATGCGCGCGGCGCTGCGCGACCCCGCGTTCGTACGGCACATGGTCGGCCTCGGCGTCATCAGCTTCATCGTTTCAGCGTGGTCCATCTTTCTGCCGCTTTACATGAGCGAACAGATCGGCCTCGATTCCGGCGCCGTCGTCACGCTGCAGATCCTCACCAGCGCCGGCACGCTGCTCAGCAGCTACGCGTGGGGCGCCGCCGCCGACCGCATCGGCAGCAAGCCGGTCCTGCTCACCTCGATCAGCATCTTCGCCCTGCTGCCGCTCGGCTGGTGGTGGATGCCGCGCGAACTGCCGGCCGCGACCTGGTTCGCCGGTGCGCTCGCCTTCCTCTTCGGCGTCGCCAACGCCGCGTGGACCATCGCTCAAAATCGTCTGCTGTGGGTGAAGATCATCCCGCCCGCGCAGAAGACCGGCTACAACGCCGTCTACTACGCCTGGCTCGGCGTGCTGATCGGCCTCGGCCCCATGCTCATCGGCGCCGCACTCGACGCCGCGCGCACAGCGCTCACCGACGCCTACACGCCCGTCTGGCTGCTCAGCATCGCGCTGGTCGCCGTCGGTCTGGCGGCGTTTCGCACCGCGAAAAACGATTCCCCCTCCTCATGAAAATCGAATCCATCGACCTGTTCTATCTCTCCATGCCCGAAGTGCTCGACATCGGCGACGGCAGCCAGGACGCGCTCATCGTGCGCGTGCGCAGCGACGACGGCCGCGAAGGCTTCGGCGAATGCGAAGCCTCGCCGCTCACTACCATCGCCGCCATGGTCTGCCCGCTCTCGCACAGCGCCTGCAAGCCGGTGCAGGCATCCGTGCTCGGCCAGCAGCTGAACGACCCCGCCGACGTGCTGCGCATCGGCCGCCTCGTGCGCCAGAACAGCTTCGATCTGCTGCAGGCCGACCACGCGCTCAGCGGCGTCGACATGGCGCTCTGGGACCTGCTCGGCAAGAAACTCAGTGAGCCGGTCTGGCGTCTGCTCGGCTGGGACGCGTCGCACGGCAAGCAGCCGTACGCCTCGCTCCTCTTCGGCGACACGCCGCAGGAAACCCTCGAGAAGGGCCGCGCCATGCGCGCGCTCGGCTACCGCGCCGTCAAGTTCGGCTGGGGCCCGTACGGCTGGGGCACGCTGGCGCAGGACGAAGACCAGGTGCGCGCCGCGCGCGAAGGCATCGGCGCAGACGGCATCCTGCTCGTCGACGCCGGCACCGTCTTCGGCGACGACGTCGAGGCCGCCGCCATGCGCGTGCCGTCGCTCATCGAGTGCGGCGCAACGTGGTTCGAAGAGCCGTTCGTGAAAGACGCCTTCGACGCGCACGCCCGCCTCGCCGCGCGCTGCGGCTCGGTCAAGCTCGCCGGCGGCGAAGGCTCGCACAACGGCTACATGGCGCAGCACATGATCGACTACGCTGCGCTCGGCTACGTGCAGATCGACGCCGGCCGCATCGGCGGGCTCGCCGTCGCCCGCGACGTGGCGCGCTACGCCGACGCGAAGGGCGCGATCTACGTGAATCACACCTTCACGTCGCACCTCGCGCTCAGCGCCTCACTGCAGCCGTTCGCCGGCCTGCGCGAACACACGATCAGCGAATACCCGGTCGAACTCAAACCCCTCGCCCGCGACCTGACGACCACGCGCCTCGAACGCGACGCCGACGGGCTCGTGCGCGCTCCGGACGCGCCCGGCCTCGGCGTCGACGTCGACCTCGCCGCCGTGCGTCCCTACCTCGTCGACGTGGACATTCGCGTGCGCGGCGAAGTCCTCTACCGCACACCCACGATCGACGCCGCGCAGGCATAGCGAATCGACGCATTCACTGCCAGCACGTCCGAGCCAAACACCATGCACTACGATCTCCACACCCGCACCTTCGACTGCGACCCGACCCTCACCGATTCGCAGGTGCTCGCCTTCTGCCGCGACGGCCACATTCTGCTGAAAGGCGTCGTGCCGCCGGAAATCAACCAGCGCACCGTCGACTATCTCGAAGGGCGCCTGCCGTCCGACCCGTCGTGGATGCCGCCCGGCATGGCCATGGCCGACGTCGAGCGCATCCGCAACTCGCATGAGCCGAGCGTGATCATGCTCGAAGACTGGTTCGTCCAGGGCGTGCTGCTGAACCCGCAGGTCGCCGGCGTCATGCGCGCGCTGCTCGGCCGCAACGTCGGCCTGCCGGTGCTGACGAGCAGCCATCGCATCGAGTGCCCGGCGCCGTCGCAGACGTGGCACTACGACGCCGATCACGTCTTCGGCCCGGAGCTGAATTTCCTCGAAGTCTTCTACTTCCCGCAGGACACCCCGATCGAACTCGGCCCGACCGAATTCGTGCCCGGCACGCACGTCGCACCCGTGCAGCGCGCCGAGGAGCACGGCGGCCAGTTCGCCGCCGGACCCGCCGGCACCATCGGCATTCACCACCAGAGCATCCTGCATCGCCGCGGCCGCTCGACCGCCGCCGGCACGCGGCACATGCTGAAGTACAACTACTGGCGCACCGCCGCGCCCGCACGCGACTGGATCAACGAGCCGGACTTCGACTTTCGCACCGCCGACTACGGCGGCCACAACCACGCCCGCTACGCCGCGCACATGTTCCACTGGCTGTGCGGCAAAGGCGACGACTACCGCATCCTCGGCGGGCAGGCCTGGCCCTGGCGCAGCCGCAACCAGATCGGGCCCAGCTACGGCTTCGGCGCCGATCATGGCTACCTGCCGGACTGGCGCAAGCAGAAGCAGGACGGCTACGCTTGAGGGCGGTGCATTCGCAGTTTGGAGCAAGTTTCGCCCGCAGATTTTCCTCACGCGAAGCCGCGAAGAACGCGAAGAACGCGAAGGAAGATGCTTTTTTGGCTTTCTGCTCCGTCGCTCGAAGAAGATTCTTCGGCGACGGAATTCAGATTTCTTCGCGTTCTTTGCGGCTTCGCGTGAGAAATGCATTCGCCCCAAACTGCGGATACACCCCGCGTCTACGCAATGAAAGCCGCACCGTAGAATTCCTCGCATGACATCACAGAATGCCCAAATCAGGCCGCTGCCCATCCTCACCGTCGTCGGCATGCGCGTGCGCGTCAAACCGATGTCCGCACAGATTTCACAAGTGTGGGAAAGCTTCCTCACGCGCATCGACGAAATCGCCTACCGCATCGACCCCGACGTCACCGTCGGCGTGATGGGTCACTGGGATCAGGCATTGAACCAGTTCGACTACCAGGCCGGCGTCCTCGTGAGCGACGCGCGCACGGTCCCGTCGGGCATGGTGCGCTGGGAAGTTCCAGCCGCCATGTACGCCGTCTTCGACGCCACGCCCGCCACCGTCAGCGACGTCTTCGAACAGGTCCCGGCACAGCTGTACGACCTGGGCTACCAGCAGGCCTCCGGCCCGTGCATAGAGCGCTACGGCCCGGACTTCATGCAGCCGGAACAGCCGCTGCAGGTGTGGGTGCCGGTCAAGCGGAGCGAGGCGCGCTGACGCCCGATGCGCCGAAGACAAACTGCTGACGAATCAAGTCGGCGGAGTCACTCCACTTTCACCCGCCGCACCTGCAGCGCTTTGCACGGACGACCCTCGGCATCGGCAACGTTGAAATTCGAGTACGCCAACAACAATTCGTCATTGCCGAGCGGCAGCATGGCGGTGTACGAACAACTGTCTTTGCCATACGCGCCCGGCGCAAGCACTTCGACGCGCCGATTCCAGTGCAAGCCGCTCGAATCGGCTGTGGCGCGCACGAAGACGCCCGGCCTGCCGTACGACGCCACCGTCACGCCGTTCGCCAGCGTGAGCAACTGCGGCCACACACCCAGGTCATCAAAAACAACCGGCGTCGACCAGCTGCGGCCGCCGTCGATCGAGCGCGCCAGGTACAGCGGACCGACGCCGGCTCCGTCGCTGGTGCGCAGCAGGCACAGCACCGATCCATCGGGCAGAAATCCGATGCTCGGCTCGGTAAATCCATCGCGCTGCGCAGCGAGCTCGTCGGCCGCAGTGATCGCCGCAGCGGCAGCGTCGTACGTGATTTCGCTCCACAACTCGAAGGTGCGACCGCCGTCGATCGAACGGAGAAACTTCGCGCAGATCTTTTCCTGCAATACGCCGTCGACGATGCGGTGGTCGTAATTGACGGACCAGACCGCGCCGTCGGGTGCGAGGAACATTTCCTGAAACCATGGAAATGTCAGACAGCCTTCGGTCACGCAGCGCACCTCGCCGGGCAGGTTCACATGCGCCGCCTCTTCGACGAACTCATCGCGCCCAACAGATTTCCGATACAGCCGCCAGCCGTCGCGACCGTTTTCGGGCAAATC
>CAXNFZ010000064.1:0-11946 GCA_964201495.1 Chloroflexota bacterium
TCAGAAGCTCGGCGCGAAGGAGTCGACGGAAATGTTTGCCTGCTTGATCACTGCCTGAATCGTCGTTCGATTCAGGCGCATCACGCGAAGCTGCCGGTATCTGAGAGCAGAAGCAGAGAGGAAGAAGAGGAGCCGGCAGCTCCGCGCGCCTCGCGCATCAGCGGCCGGCGAGGCCGGCAGTCGTCATCCCCTGGATGATTTGACGCTGGAAGATCGAGTAGACGATGATCGGCGGCACGGTGGCGATGAACGCGCCGGAGAACGCCAGGCCGCGCTGCACGTAGCCGCTTTGTGTGAGCACCAGCAGCCCGACGGGCAGGGTGATCGCCTCACGCGAGCTGAGAATGATCAGCGCCCAGAACAGCTCGTTCCAGAAGCCGAGCGCGGTGCTGATGCCGATCGAGACGATTGCGGTCTTGACCAGCGGCAGCGCCACCTGCCAGAACACGCGGAAGCGGCTGGCGCCGTCGACGATGGCGGCGTCTTCGAGTTCTTTTGGCAGCGAATAGAACTGTTGCCGCAGGAAGAAGATCGCGCCAGCGCCGGCCATGCCTGGTAACCAGAGCGCTGGATAGCCATCGAGCCCGAGTTTTAAAATCGGGCCGCTGGAGATCGGGTTTTTATCCAGGCCGAGGTCGGACCAGACTTTTCCCAGATCGCGCATCAGCAGAAACGAGGGGATCACCTGCAGCACCGATGGAATCAGCATGCTGACCACCAGGATGCCGAAGATCGCGTCGCGCCCTGGAAAGTCTAGGCGTGCGAATGCATAGGCGCTGGCGGCGGACACCAGCAGCACCAGCACTGTACCGACGCTGGTGACGATGGCGCTGTTGAACATCCAGCGGAAGATCGGCAGTGCACGGTCTCCGAGGATGATTTCGAAATTGCGAATCGTGAAGGGATCGGGCGTCCACACGATCGGGAATTTGTACTGATTTGCTTCCGGTGTGAATGCCTTGGCGATCATGTACCAGACCGGTGCAGCCAGCACAATGACGATCGGCAGCAGCAGCAGCCAGAGGATCAGCGTATGCGGATTAAAGCGGAAGCGGCGCACCACCGGCGCGCTCAATGCGGTTTCGGCCATGTAGTTCTCCTGGAAGTCATCTCGATGATGTGATTCAGCGAAATCGTCGTCGGCTTGTCCTGCCACAGCACAGACAGCCGCTGTGATTTGGGAACCTGAACCATTGCGAGTTGCTTAGAACCTATCCGTAATTACATGGGCGAAATTTCTGCATTTCGGCCGAAGGCCAGGGTGCAGGGATTTCGCCTGTATTTGCGGATGGACACTTAGTATTCGAATCGACCGCGGAAGAGAAAGAAGAACACGCGTGTGCCGACCAGCATGATCGCCGCCAGTATCACCGCCATGGCAGAGCCGTAGCCGATGCGGAAAAATTTCCACGCAGTGTCGAACATGTAGATCCAGACGGTGCGGGATTCGTTTCCCGGACCGCCGCCTGTTAACGCGTACGATTGGCCGAACATTTGCATGTGCGCAATGAATTGCGTTGATACAACGAACAGCATCGTCGGCATGATCAGCGGCAGGGTCATCTGGAAGAATGTCTGGCGTGAATTTGCTCCGTCGATTTTGGCCGCTTCATAAATCGATTCCGGAATGTTCAGCAGTGCCGTCAGAAAAGCCAGCATGGGGAAGCCGAACGTCCACCACACTGTCGTGATTGACAGCGTCGGCAACACAGTGCTCTTCCAGCCGAGCCACTGAATGCGCGGCAGGTCGAAAACATCGACGAGAAAATAGTTCAGGATGCCGCGCTGCGGATCCCACACGCGTCCGGCGATGATCGCCGCCGCGGAAACCGACAGCACGCTGCCGGCGAAGAAGGCTGTGCGGAAGAAGCTGCGCCCGAAGAAATTCTGCTTCAGCGCCACGGCCACCGTCAGCGCGAATCCGATGTTCAAAATCATCGTCATGATCGTGAAGCGCGTGGTGACGCCGAGCACGGCGTTGAACACTTTGTCGGTCGTAAGAAGACTGACGAAGTTCTGCAGCCCGATGAATTTTTGCTGATCCGGAGGGAGCATGATCTTCCAGTCGTACAAACTAATGCGCAGGCTGGAGATGATCGGCCACGCCAGAAACACAGCGAAGATGATCAGATGCGGTAGAACGAACAGGTAATTGGGCCATTGCTTGCGCAGCCGAGCGAAAAGTGAATTTCGATCAGCGCCGCGCGGCGAGCCCGGAAGTGCGCGTGTAGCGGCCATATGCTCCCGATGCGGCGACTGCCCGCGATTCGTGGTGCAGGTGCTGCTGCGGCCGTCTTTGGAAGCGTTCCGGGTTCAGGCCTGCGGATCGCAGGCGACCGATGGCGTGAGCCGGTGCTTCCAGGAAGGCCGAGCAGTTCCAGGCACGAATCGCGGGCAGTCGCTCGTAAACGTTGCGAACTGCGGGGATGCGCCAGCTGGCACATCCCCGTGCGTCGAATGCCCTGCCGCGATTTAGGCGCGGTCGAGGATCGACTGAATCGCGTCGTTGCCCTTGTCGAGCGCTTCCTTCAGCGGCTCGGTGTTCGACAGCGCTGCGCCAACCGCGGTTTCCCACGCTGTCTGCAGCTCGATGAACGCCGGGTGCGCCGCCTCGGTGAAGCCCTGCTTGTTGAACGCATCGGCAGCGGCCTTCACCGACCAGATGCTCTGAACGTCCGGATCCTTCTGCACCGAGAGGCGCGCCGGGATCTGGCCGGAGGTGGCCCAGGTCTTGCCGTTGTTCGACAGCCACACCATCAGCTTGATGGCGCGCTCGATCTGATCGTCCTTGGCGCCCGTCGGGATCGCCATGATGTGCGAGTCGATCTTCTGTGCGCCGAAGCCATCCGGAGCCAGCGAGTTCAGCGGCACGGCCTTGGTGGCCTTCTCGAGTTCCGGGTTGTCCTTGAAGAAGCCCAGCGACCAGGTGCCGTCCCACCACAGCGCCATCGCGTCGGTCTTCACCAGGTCGCCCGACCACGGGAGACCCGGGAGCGCCGGGCGAACGACCTTGTACTTGTACATCAGGTCGTGCCAGTACTGCACTGCAGCGACGCTCTTCTCACTGTTGAGCTTGGCCGTCTTGCCTTCGTACTGGCCGGGCTTGCCGCCGTGGAACTGGAACCAGGTGCTCGGCATCGTGAAGCGGGGCCACGAGAAGTCCAGCGCCCAGACCTTGGTCTTGTCGGGGTTGAAGCCGTCCTCGTTCGGGTGCTTGCCCGCTTCGTCGACGACGATCTTCAGCGCCCAGTCGATGAATTCCTGGCCGTTGGTCGGCAGCTTCTCCGGATCGAGACCAGCGTTCTTGATGACGTTGGTGTTGACGTAGCAGCTCCAGCCGTGGTTGTCGAACGGCACGGCCATGACCTTGCCCTCGTGCGTGCACACTTCCATGACTGCCGGCGAGAAGTCGTCGGTGCCGATGCTGTTGGCCTTGTAGAACACGTCGTCGAGCGGGATGACCACGCCCTCGGTCGCCATCTGCTTCACTTCCGCAGCGTGGAAGATCGTCCAGTCCGGCGGGGTGCCTGCGGCGACGGCCGTCGGCATCTTCTGGAAGAACACGTCCCAGTTGTAGGTTTCCGAGCGGATCGACGTGTTGTTGTCCTTGGCGAAGGTCTGCAGCATGGTCGCGAAGACCGCGCCGTCGGCGCCGCCGAGGCCGTGCCAGATCACCGTCGGGGTGCCGCCTGCGCCGTACTCGCCGACCGCGGGCGTGGGCTCCGCAGCGACGGGCTCAGGTTCAGCCGGCTTCTCTTCAGCGGGCTTCTCTTCGACGACAGCGGCCGGCTCAGCCGGCTTTTCAGCGGGCTTCTCGGCGGCCGGCGCAGCAGGCGCGGCGGCGGGCGCACCGCACGCGGCGAGCGTGGCGGCGGCGGACACGAGGCCGGCTCCGATCAGGAACTGGCGGCGGCTCAGGCTTTTCTTATCGCGAGTTGACATTATGTAGTTTCTCCTGGGTCCTTTTGTAGATTTGTTGTACTTCGCTGTCGTCAGCTTGGCTGGTCGCAGCGTGGCAACCGTGGATGACTTTGTTCACCGGGTGAACGCGAAAAAGATGGAAATCCGAAAGGGAAGCCCATGCCGCGCTTCGGCGTGCAGCGTCGCCGCTGCGTCCGAAGCAACGTGGACGTGCCGTGGGCCAGAAGCTCGGGTGGGAGTGTCGGCGTCAGCATCTTCATGGGTGCGCTCTCGTGTAGGGTGGCAGTAGGAATTCTGGCTACGCGGATTCCCGCACGATGAGCTGACAGGGGATTTCGAACGACCGTTCCGGGCCTGTTGCGACCCCTTCGATTCGCTCGAACAATGCGTTGGCCAGTTGCATGCCCATTTCCCTGGGAAATTGGGCCACCGTCGTCAGCGGCGGACAGACGCGCGCCGCTTCGGGAATATTGTCGAATCCGAGGATGGCGCCGTCGCCCGGCACAGACAGGCCGAGTTCGTTCGCTGCCAGAACGCAGCCGAGCGCCATCAGGTCGTTGCAGGCGAAGACGGCAGTCGGGCGTTCGGGCAGGGCCATCAGCGCGCGCATGGCGCGCTCGCCGGATTCGATGCCGAAATCGCCGGCCTGCACGTATTCGGCCGGCGCATCGATCCCGGAATCGATCAACGCGCGGCGGTAGGCGCTGCGGCGACGGTCGCCTGGCCGCGTGCCAGGCACGTCGATGTATCCGATGCGGCGATGTCCCCGTTCCTGGATCAGCCAGCGGACTGCGTCGTAGCTGGCCATACCATCGTCGGCGAATACGTAGTCGACCTCTTCGGCCTGCAGGTTCTGACCCAGCATCACGACCTGCACCCCGGTGCGCTGCACGAGGTGATCGATATCCTGCTCCGTCAAGTGATACGGGGTCAGGATCACGCCGTCGACCGGCCGCCGGATGATGCCTTCGATGAAGTGCTGCTCCAGCTGCGGATCATGGTCGCAGTTGGCCAGCAGCACGTCGTAGCCATGCCGGCGCGCCACATCCTGCACGCTGCGCGCCATGTGGTGGTAATACGGATTGCCGATGTCGGCGACCATCATGGCGATGAGGTTCGTCGCCTGCCCGCGCAGGCTGCGCGCAGCGAGGTTGGGGTGATAGCCCAGCCGCTTGACCGCCTCGTGAATGCGCCGCGAGGTCTCTTCGCTGATCGGAATGCCCCCGTTTCCGGTCTTGCTCAACACCCGCGACACGGTGCTCTGCGACACTGCCGCCAGTTCGGCGACGTCGCGCATCGTGACGCTGCGGCGTGGGGGGCGATTCATCTTTGGCATAGACAGCGTGCATACGATTGCACGCATTCCTATTTAAGCATACGAATGCCTGAATTGCAAGTGCTATTTCGGCGCGGTTGTAGGTGCCAGCGCCTGATCGATTGCCGCATGTACCTGTTCATCCGGGCCGTTCAGGTTCCATGCACCGCGCACGCGGCCGTCGCCGTCGACGAGAAATGCCACGCGCTGATATAGATTGAATCCGCCGCGCTGAAAGTCGCGGCAGGCGCCGAACTGCGTGCACAGCGCACCATCTACGTCGGCCGCCAGCGGATAGTTCAAGCGCTCGTTTTTTCGGAATGAGACGTGCGATGCGATGTCGTCCTGGCTCACGCCAACGACCAGAATTCCTGCTTCTTCCACCTCAACGAGGCGGTCGCGAAAAATCGCGGCCTGCGCTGCTCACCACGAGGTGTTGTCCATCTGATAAAACCACAGCAGCGCCGCACGCTTCCCCTGCGCTTTCAGCAAATCCGGCAGATTCACCGTCGGAGCGCTGCCGTCCGGCATGTCGACCGGAAATTGCGGCATCGCAGCCAGCTGGTCGCCGACGCGCACATGCACGGTCGGCGGCAGGGCGCGCAGCCGCTGTTCGAGCGCCGTCGTCGTCGCGCTCGGAGCACGCGTCGCCATCGGCGCCGCCGGCGTTCGGCACGCCGTCAAGGCCAGCGCTGCTGCGCACAAAACTACAAATGTGTTCTTGTTCATGAAACTTGATTATCTGGGGAAGAGTAACTACTCAGGCCTAAATCAGTATTTCCCGCGAAACGCGCTATTCCTTCCCCCTTCGGGGGAAGGAATAGCGCGTTTCGCGTTGGAAAAATGGATGGCCTGAGTAGTTACGAAATCTGAAATCTGAAATCTACAATCTTCCCCATGTCTACTTCCACGCTGCCTGCATCTCAATCCGCCCTGGCCATCGTTGCGCATCCTGACGACGCCGAGTTCGGCTGCGCCGGCACGCTCGCCCTCTGGGCGCGCGAGGGCTGGCAGACGTATGTCGCAATCTGCACCGACGCGTCCGGCGGCGGTTCGGACGAAGCCCGCGACGTTGGTCCGGCCGCCCGGCGCGCCATCACCGACACGCGCAAGGCCGAACAGCACGCTGCCGCCGCCGTGCTCGGCCTGCGCGGGGTGTTCTTCCTCGATTACCCCGACGGCCTGCTTACGCCGTCGCTCGACCTGCGCCGCGACCTGGTGCGTCTGATTCGCACGGTGCGGCCGTCGCGCCTGCTGTGCCAATCTCCCGAACGCACCTGGAAACCGAGCTACTCGGTGCCGCGGCACCATCCCGATCATCTGGCCGCCGGCGCTGCGACGATGGCGGCGATGTACCCGGCGGCGCAGAATCCGTGGGATTTTCCCGAGCTGCTCGCCGAAGGTCTCGAACCGCACAAGGTGCGCGAACTGTTCGTCACCAGCGCGCCGGAGATCAATTTCGCGGTCGACATTTCATCCACGCTCGACGTCAAAATTGCATCGCTGCGTGCGCATCACAGTCAGCTCGGCGCCGACTTCGAGCGCGTTGAGACGCTCGTGCGCGAATGGGCCGCCAACAACGGACAGGCTCACAACCTGCCCGCTGCGGAGGTCTTTCATCGCGCCGAAAACTAAATTACTTCCAGCCCATCCCGATCCGGCAGCGCCGGGAACGGCGCGTGCGGCTCGTTCTGATACCAGAACGACGTCGAGGCGATGTCGTCCTGCAGCGGCAGGTAGCGGCGTCCGTAGCGCCAGCCGAGCGCCTGAATCGTCACGCGCAGCGCGCGCTCGAAGCGCACCGGGTCGGTGATGTGCCAGCGGTACATGCCGAAGCGCTGCTGCGCCTGATACAGCCCGTCGGGCTTGATCACCTGCGGCAGGCCGGTGTACGGTCCGCTGAAAACGCCGTACTCGCCCTTCGGATGCTCGAAGTTCCACGCACCGCCGAAGTAGTCCTCGGTGCCGGTGCCGCAGATCGTCGGCCAGTCGCGGTCGTCGTCCATGTAGAACTTGATCTCGCCTTCGCCCCACCAGCCGTTGTTGTTGACGCCCCACGCGATGTATGTGCCGACGTAGTGGCCCCAGCCCTGCACGCCGTCGAGCAGCGTGTGGTCGCCCTTGTACGGCAGCGGGTTGCTGCGTCGCCACTGCGCGTGGAAATACGCCGCATCGGCTGGGATGTCTTTCAGCTCGTAGTTGACCTGGTAATACACCGTCGTCGCTTCGTCGCCGAGGTTCTCCAGGGTGATGCGCGCCTTCCTGCGGAATGGCATCTCCCAGTAGCAGTTGAAGCCGCCGGCCGGGTTGACGTTCACCGCCAGCGACGTGATGTTCGCGCGCTGGCACCAGCCGCTGCAGAAGAAGTCGCCGACCGGCACTTCGACCGACGGCGTCTCTTCGTCGTCCCAGTACATGCGCAGGATCGTGCGGCGCCAGCGGTCGGGGAAGAGCGTCAGCCAGATTTGCGTCACTGCACCCGGTCCGGCCATCTCTGCCACGGTGTGCGTGCTTTTTGCCGGAATCGAAACGCTGGGCGAAATCTTCCAGCCCTGGCCGAGATCGCGCGCGCATTCGGCGCCGGTCCCTTCGGTCGCCCGCCCGCCCGCGCCGGGCTCCCCGGTTGGGTTCTCGGCGCTGATCGAACGGCTCTTCGCGTGGGTAAGTTGGGTGAGGGAGTTGAGGGGAAGCATGGGGATTTTAGATTTCTGATTGCACATTGCACATTGCACATTGACTATCGTTGATTTGCGCAACTCAATTGAGAGATGATGCTCACCTCGAATGTGCAATGTGCAATTTGAAATATGCAATCTGAAATGTGCAATCTGAAATGTGCAATGTCTACTTCTACCGTCCGCCGTACCTCGCGTTTGGCGCTTCGAGAATCGCGCGCTGCTGCTCGGTCAGCCCTTCGTAGTCGTCGGCGTTGTAATACTTGGCCGACCACGAGAGCGGGAAGGGTGAGTATTTCAAAAACAATGTGCGGCGTTCGTGCGCGCCGGTCCATGGCATGGCGCCGTGGGTGAGCGCTTCGGTGAACACGACGGCGGTGCCGGCCGGGCCGGTGACCGCGCGCATGAACGGCTTGAAGTCCGCCAGGTCGCGCCATTCGCTCGGGAACGGGTAGTTGCTCTTGTGGCTGCCCGGCACGCAGCCGAAGCCGCCGTCACCTGGGCCGACGTCGTGCAGGTTGTAGGCAACCACGACCAGGCCGTTGTACATGCGGCCGTCCTTCACCTGGTAATACTGCGACGGATCGAACGGCGTGCCGCCGCCGTGCAGGATGCTGCCGATCGGGCTTTTGCCGGCGCGGATCAGGTCGGCGTACTCGTGGTCGAGCCGGAATTTCGGCCCGAGGATGGCTTCGAGCACCGGCGTCACCGTCGGCTGGTCGATCAGGTTGCGATATGGCTTGCCCCAGTCGAGTAACCCGCCCCAACGCTTGTTCGGCGTCTCGGGCGTGCAGTCGCGTGCGATGTGCTCATCCCAGATCGCGTTCAGCTCGCGCATCTGCTCGCTGTTCAGAGCGTTGGGGACGGTGATATATCCCTGCAGGTCGAATAGGTATGTGTCTTGCTGGTTCATGGATTGAGTCTGGGAATCGGAGTGGATAGCGGTAGTGGATAGTGGAAGTGGATAGTGATAGTGACGGGGTGATCACGATCACTATCCACTATCACTATCTACTTCCCGCACCGCCGCCAGTGCCGGGATCTTCTCCCACTGATCTTTTCGGATCTGATCGCGCAGGATGCCGGTCGGCTGTGGGTAGTGTGTGTGCGTCTCGATGAGTTCGTCGGGGGTGACGATCCAGTTCAGCGCTGAATCGTGCGCGCGCATGGTGATTGCGTCGCTCGGCACGATTTGCAGCGAGTGCACCGTCGTCACGATTGGCGTCGTTGGCGGGACCAGGCCGAAGTGGCGCAGCAGGCCGAGTTCGATGTCGGCAAAGCCGGCGCCTTTGCCGGTGCGGCCGCCATCACGGGTGACGGCCACGCAGCCGACCACGACGACGTCGATTTTTTGCATTTCTTCGAATGCGACCGGCCGGCCGATTTCCACGGCGGTTTTGTGGAATGCCGCCTCGGCCGGCGTTTTGCCGGCGGCGCGCACGCGCTCGAGCGTCAGCTCGACGAAGCAGCGATCGGCCGGCAGGCGCGGAATCGCCATGTAGACGAGCTTGCCGGCTTCGAGCGCCATGCGCCGCAGCGGGGCCTGTCCGGCGTCGGGGTTGAACTTCACCACGCGCGCCGCGGCAAAGGCCGGCATGGCCGTCATGCGCGTCGCCGCTGCTTCGGTGCCGATGAAATCGGGAATATGCCCGGTTGGGTCGCCGACGGCTGCGCCGCGCTCAATCAGCAGCGCCCACATGCGCTCGCGCAGCGTGTCCTTGGCCGCGTCGCGGCCGCGCCATTCGCTGGCTTTTCGAATCGAATCGCTCATCGCACGCTGGCGCTCCTGCCGCCGCCGACGAGCGCGTCGATTTCGTCTTTGCCGAACAAAGCCAGGTCGCCCGGAATCGTGATCTTCATCGCGCTCATGGCGTTGCCGTAATTCAGGCACTCCTGCAGCGTCATCCCCCACAGCTGGCCGGCGATGAAGCCGGAATCGAACGCGTCGCCGGCGCCGATGCGGTCGACCATTTGCGTCACCTTGAAATTCTGCGGCTGGTGTGTTTCCACGAGCACGCCGTCGGCGCCGCGCTGTACGGCGATGGCGCCGTCTTCGCCGAGTGTGAGCACGAGCGTTTGTACGCCGAAGCGCTTGTGCAGCTGCCGCGCGGCGACGTAGGGTTCTTCGGCGGCGCCGAACAGATTCACCGCATCGCGGTGTGCGCAGAACACGTGGTCGCACTGCTGCAGCATCGGCTCGAGCGTGGCGCCGGCGTCCTGCGCCGACCAGAGCAGCGCCCGATAGTTAACGTCGAACGACACGGTGCTGCCGTTGGAGCGGGCAAAGTCGATCGCACGCTCGATCATGTCGCGGCACGATGCGCCCAGCGCCGGTGTGATTCCGGTGAAATGCACCCAGCGCGCCGCACCCAGTACGGAGAAATCGATCTCATCGTAGGTCATCTTCGACGCGGCGCTGCCGGCGCGGTCGTAAATCACGCGGTTTGGCCGCGGCGGCGTGGCCAGCTCGATGAAGTACGTGCCGATGCGTTCGCCCGACACCATCTTGACGCCGGACGCGTCGACGCCGTGTCGGCGCAGTTCCGCGATCACACGCTCGCCCAATGCATTCTGCGGCAGCCGCGACAGCCATGCTGTGCGGAAACCGAGCTTGCTCAGTGCGATGGCCACATTCGACTCCGCTCCGCCGATCTGGATGTCCAGCGACACGGCCTGCGAGAGGCGTTCAAAATTCGGGGGAGCCAGGCGGATCATCGACTCGCCCAGCGTAACTACGTCAAAACGCGCGCTCATGTCGACAAGGGTACGCCGGAGTGGGGGAATGCGCAATTGGAAGGGCGACGGCCGTCGGCCGTCCGCGGTCGGCGGTCCCTCTTTCAATTGCCGATATTCACGGCCTGAAGCATCATCCCACTCGATGTTCACTACCAAACGCATGGACCAGAAGCTGGCGCGCATCCGCGCCGGCCGCTACACGCCGCAGGACTTCATCATCGCCGACGCCAAGGACGCGGACATGGCCTTCGGCATCGTAACCGCCGGACCACAGCTCGACGCTGCCGGCCAGCCGACCGGCCGCATGAAGCCGCTGCAGCACTACCGCGACGACATGGTTCGCATGATTCGCTCCGAGTCGATCGACATCATGCTCACGTCGCTTGCGTCGGCTGAAGTGCTCACGCACGCCGGCGCATTCGCCGGCACGGACGTCACGCCGGCGGTTCGCCTGAACGACGGCACCGACATCTGGGTGGCGCGCGGCGCCGCCTACAAGCACGCGCCGACGCTGCCGTTTCGCACGGCGCGGCTCGATCGCGTCAAGCCTGTCGCCGATCTCGGCCTGTACGCGATCAGCTTCTACAACGATCTGCATGCCGATCACCGCACGCTCGACGCGTACGCGCGGTTCCGCGACGAAGCCTCGGCGGCCGGCGTGCGGCATTTCCTCGAGGTATTCAACCCGCAGTACGAAGTCGCCACGCCCGGCGCAGCGTTCGTCGATTACAACAACGACTCGATCGCGCGCTGCCTGGCCGGCGTGTCGCGGCTCGATGCGCCGGTCTTCCTGAAGGTGGCCTACAACGGGCCGCGCGCCACCGAAGACCTGGCTTCGTACGATCCGGGCAACGTGATCGTCGGCATCCTCGGCGGCCCGGCGTCCACGACGCGCGACACGTTCGAGCTGATTCGACAGGCGGAAAAGTACGGCGCGCGCGTGGCGCTGTTCGGCCGCCGCGTGTATTTCTCGGAAGACTCCGTGCTGACGATTCGCACCATGCGGCGTGTGATCGAAGAAAACCTCACGTCGCACGAGGCCGTCCACCTGTATCACGACGAGCTGCAGAAGCTCGGCATTCGCCCGAAGCGCGCGCTCGCCGCTGACCTGGAACTCACCGATCCGGTGCTGAAGGCGGGGGCGTGAAAGACGTACCCGGCTTCTTATAGATTTCAGAAATGAAATTGACGCATACTAGGGGGATGGGCAAGCCACGACAATTCAAGTTGAAGCGGGAAGAGATTGAGGAATTGGTGCAAGCTGAGCAAGCCATAGACGACGCAACAACGCGCATGCGA
>CAXNFZ010000065.1:0-11747 GCA_964201495.1 Chloroflexota bacterium
ATCTGCCGCCAGAACTTTTGGCGACTCACTTAGGAGCATCCCGTGGTGCCGCCGCAAGTTTCGCATTTCAGGCAGGTGCCGTTGCGCACCAGTGTGAACTGCTGACATTCCGGACAGGCGTCCCCGGTGTATCCCTTCAGGCGCGCCTCCCGGCGTTTTTCTGCGTCGCTCCGTGCAGGCTGCGTTGCACTTGTCGCCACGGACGCCACCTGCGTCAGCTGCGGAGCCGGCACAGCATGACTGCCATTGCCATTCGCATAGCTCTCCGCTTCATTTGCCCGCGCGATCTGCGGCGCTGAATCCAGCACCGTCTCACCGTCATAGTCCGGCTCGGTCTGTGCCGACTGCGACCAGCCATGCGCCAGATCCGTGCGGCCAAGATACGTGATCGCCAGCTCGCGGAAGATGTAGTCGATCACACTCGTGGCGTTCTTGATGCGGTCGTTGCCCTGCACCATGCCAGACGGCTCGAACTTGGTAAACGTGAACGAATCCACGAATTCCTCGAGCGGCACGCCGTACTGCAGGCCGAGCGATACAGCGATGGCGAAGCAGTTCATCAGGCTGCGGAACCCCGCGCCTTCCTTGTGCATGTCGATGAACACTTCACCAAGCGTGCCATCCGTGTATTCGCCCGTGCGCAGGAATACCGTATGACCGCTCAGCTTCGCCTTCTGCGTGTAACCACCGCGGCGATTCGGAAGCCGGCGCTGACGCGCAAGATACCGAATGATCGTGCGCTCGACCACCTCACGCTGCATCAGCGGCACCGCACCCGACGCCACAGCTTCCTGCGCCGCCTCCGCTGCAAACACCTCTTCCTCTTCGTCCGAGCTCGTATTGAGCGGCTGGCTCAGCTTCGAACCGTCGCGATACAACGCATTGGCTTTGACGCCGACTTTCCACGACAGCATGTAGGCATCCCAGATGTCCTTGACCGTGGCCTCGTTCGGCAGGTTGATCGTCTTCGAGATCGCACCTGAAATGAACGGCTGCGCCACCGCCATCATCAGGATATGACCTTCAGTGCCGATATAGCGCGTGCCATACTTTCCGCACTTGTTCGCGCAGTCGAACACGGCGTAATGCTGCTCACGCAGGCCCGGTGCGCCTTCGAGCGTCATCGTGCCGCACACATGGTCGTTCGCAGCACGGATCTGCTCAGCGCTGAACCCGAGCACGCGCAGCATGTTGAACTTCGGATCGTTCAACTGTGCGTCCGTCAGGCCAAGAACATCCTTGCAGTACTGCTCACCCAACGTCCACTTGTTGAACGCGAATTGAATTTCGAACGCGGTCGGCAGCGCCGCCTCGATCTTCTCGAGGCCGGCCTGATCGAATCCGCGCGCGCGCAGCGCTTCGTGCGAAATCGCAGCGCAGCTGCTGAGCGTGCCGAATCCCACTGCATACTTCACCATCACATCGATCTGCGCCTCGTTGTAGCCCATACGGGCCAGCGCGGGTGGAACCGACTGATTCACGATCTTGAAGTATCCGCCGCCGGCCAGCTTCTTGAACTTCACCAGCGCGAAGTCCGGCTCGATGCCGGTCGTGTCGCAGTCCATGACCAGGCCGATCGTGCCGGTCGGGGCGATCACCGTCACCTGTGCATTGCGGAAGCCATTCTGCTGGCCGAGATCCAGCATCTGATCAGCGTCCTCACGTGCGGCGCGCAAAAGATCGTCCGGGCAGAATTCCGGATCGATGCCCAGCGGCGGGATGCTCAGTCCCTCGTATTCCGCCGCCGGCACGTTGTAGGCTGCGCGGCGATGGTTGCGAATGACACGCAGCATGTGCGCAGCGTTGTTTTCGTAGCCCGGGAAAGTCCCGTGCTCGGCGGCCATCTCCGCGCTCGTGGCGTAGGCCTTGCAATGCATCACTGCCGTCAGCGCGCCGCAGATCGCCCGACCTTCAGGAGAATCGTACGGAATGCCCTGCAGCATCAGCAGCGTGCCGAGGTTGGCGTACCCCAGGCCGAGCGTGCGGTACTTGTAGCTGAGTTCCGCGACCGACTTGCTCGGGAACTGGGCCATCAGCACGCTGATCTCCAGCACCATCGTCCAGATCCGCACAGCGTGGCGATACGCTTCGATATCGAAACGCTGCGTCGCCTGATCGTAGAAGGTGACGAGATTCAGGCTTGCGAGGTTGCAGTTATGCGTAACCAAACCTTCCGCAATGAACGAGTGGGTCACCGGCTCAGTGATGTCGTACACCATCGATACGCCGTCCGGTTCGATCGACATCACCTTCGACGGGCGCGGATTCTTCAGTGCACCATCGAAGCTGCGGCCGAGGATCGTTTCAGCGCGCGCCTGCTTCGAATCCGAGCACGGGAACCCGATCAGCGACAGGAATCGGCGTCCGGACTGATTGTAGATATGCAGCTGCCCCTGCGGATTCGTGCGGTCCTTCGGGTGCGTCCAGGAGATTCGACTGACGATGCCGAAATCAGACAACACCAACTGCACCGATCGCAGCAACGCCGCTGACGACGAGGCGAGCATCACCTCATCTTCGGTTGCAGAGCGCCGAATCGTTCCGTCGGCAGAGAACAGTCCCTGCAAGTAGGCGATCTTGAGGTCGTCGGCTACACGATCCAGCATGCCCGGAACGTCCTTCGACGTCGCCGTTCCCTGCCCGATCTCATAGTAGTTCTCGAGATAATTGACCAGAGATTCCGCCTTCGACGAGATCTGCATCACACCGTTGTGCTGCGTCGACACGTGCGCATGCCGCGTCGATGTCGATGCTCCCACAAACAACGCAGCCTCTTCCTTGAGGCGGTTGAATTCCGCCTCCATGCGCTCAGCCATCGCCTGCTCCTGCGGGCCGAACACCAGCGCCACAACGTCCTTCGAGAAGACGCCATCACCCGTCAGCCAGCCGAGCAAGCGCCAGCGAGCGATATCCGCTTCGTCTGAGACGAATGACACAGCATTGCCAGTCTGGCGAATCTGCAGGCGATCTTGGCCGATCTTCAGCTGATCGACGCGCTTCCAAGAACCGTCATCCGCAAGGAAACGATGGTCTGCCGTAGCGCGAATGACGCGTCCGTCCTTCAGCGCGACGCGATACACCTGCCGCTCGCCTACTTTGGTCACGATCGCCGGCCGATGCGCCAGCGATCGGCGCGTATCGTGTTCGGAATAAATCTCCGTGCTGACGAGCACGCGTCCACCTGCTTCCTGCGCCTCATAGAGAGCTTCGATCGTGCGCAGACCGTTGGGCGTGCTGATGCGAGTCTCCGGCGCAAGACACGCCGTGTCATCCAGAAACAGGTATTCACTGCACGGATTCGACCCGCGAATCTCGCCGTCTGCCGGACAGGTGTGCCACTCATTGATCGTGGTGTGATACTGGAAGCCCGGGTCCGCAGACTGCCACGCCGCGTCGCTGATGCGCGTCATCAGTTCACGCGCCTTGAGGGTGCGACGCGCCTTGGGTGCACGATTCTGCTTGCGCGCCTTCTCCAGCTCGGTGCGCCAGTACAGCTGCCAGTCGCCGTCCGTTTCGATCGCCTGCATAAACGCGTTCGTCACGCGCACGGAGTTGTTCGAATTCTGACCGCTGACGGTAATGTACGCCTCGCTGTTCCAGTCGGCGTCGTATTCCGGAAAGCGAACTGCAGTGAAGCCCTGCTGCGCCAGCTGAATCGCGCGCTCAATGTAGTTCGGCGAAATGAGCGACTTGCGCGCCTCGGTGATCGCCACACCCAGCGCAGTATTGCGTTTGCGATCGAAGCGAACGGCCAGGTCCGGCTCGCTGAGGCAGGCCTGCATGACGGCATTCAGATGTCGGTTGTTCAGCTTGCTGCCGGTCACCAGGGCTGCAACCTTCTGCTCCTCCACGACTTTCCAATCGATGAAGGTCTCGATGTCCGGATGATCGATGTCCAGAATAACCATCTTGGCCGCCCGGCGCGTGGTTCCGCCGGACTTGATCGCGCCCGCCGCGCGGTCGCCGATCTTGAGGAAGCTCATCAGGCCGCTCGATTTGCCGCCGCCGCTGAGCGGCTCACCCTCTCCGCGCAGATTCGAGAAGTTGGAACCGGTGCCCGAGCCGTACTTGAAGATGCGCGCCTCGCGCGTCCACAGGTCCATGATGCCGCCCTCATTCACCAGGTCGTCTGTGACGGACTGGATGAAGCAGTTGTGCACGACCACGCCGTTCGCCGCAAAGCGACCTGTGCTCGTCTGGATGTCGTAGACGTCCTGTTCACCGAGCGGGGTGAGAGAACCGATTTCGACTTCGGCAAGCCTCACGTTCAGCTCACCGTCCGCTCCACACTCCACGATTGACGCGACCTGCGGACTCACCGATCCGTCGAAATTCATCGATGCGGGAAGCCGGCTCGATGCTGCGAACGACGTGGCCGACTGCGTCGCTGCATGCAGCGCCGCAATCTGTTCACCCATCTGCTCATAAGCCGCAGCATGGATCACCCGCTGTCCGAGAACCTGTCCCGCAGGCGTCCATCGATACTTGCTGACATCCGCGCCGCGCTCCGGCGAGGCCAGCACCAGATGATCGTCCGTCAGATCGACGTAAGCACCGTTCTTCAGCTGCATGCGCCACGTCTGGCGCACTCCGTTGTGCTTGACTGCCTCGATCTTCGCCCATCGCTGACCGTCGAACACGCTCAGATCGGTGCGGTCACCCTCGACGATTTCCCGCATCGTGAGCAATCCCACGCTGGTGAGCACCAGCGTGTCGCCGGCGACGCACGCATGCGGCTGTGGATGCGTATAGGCGTCGCTCGACGACACCAGCTTGCCCGTGTCCGGATCGACATAGAAGTGTCCCTGCGACGGGCCGGTGATGCCATACGCCCAGTTCAAGCCGGTATTGAACCACTGCGGCGAATTCGGCGCCGCCATCTGCCTGGCGAGCATATAGGCGAGTTCGTCGCGAAATGCCTCCGCATCCGCCTCGGTGTCGAAATATTTGTACTTCCAGCCCCAGTACGTCCAGCAGCCTGCCAGCCGGTCGAACACCTCGCGACTGTCGCGCTCGCCCACGTCCAGGTCCGCGCCCTCCGCCGGCACACTGCGCAGCAGCCACGACGGCAAGCCCTTCTCCTTCACCTTCACCGTTGCGCTCGGCACTCCCGCCTTGCGGAAATACTTCTGCGCGATGATGTCCGTCGCCACCTGCGACCAGCCGGCCGGGATGTCGATGTTCGTCATCTCGAACACCTTCGAGCCGTCCGGATTGCGGATCACGGAACTACGCTTCGTGAACTCGATATTCGAGTACGCGCCCCTGCCGGACTGAGTGAATTTTCGGGTGATTTTCATAGATATTCTTGCTGCTGAAACCGGTCTGGCTAACGTTCACTGACGAGCTTGTCGATCTCGCCACGCACACTTTCAAGGTCTTTCAGGTTCAGATACACGATGGCGTAGCGGATATAGGCCACTTCGTCCAGCTCGCGCAGGCCGCGCAAAACGATGTCGCCGATTTCTCGCGCCGGCACTTCGCTGCGATTCATCGCCAGCACCTGCGCTTCGACTTCGCTGACCATTCGCTCGATCGCCTCCGCCGCCACCGCCCGCTTCGCACACGCCACGCGCACCCCCTCCGCGACTTTCTCGCGGCTGAATGCCTCACGACGCCCACCCCGCTTGACCACCAGCGGCATTGACTCGACGACCCGCTCCACCGTGGTGAACCGACGCTGGCAGTGCTTGCAGCAACGCCGGCGACGAATCCCGCCGGACGTGTCGCGTGACGTATCCAACACCTGCGTCTCACTGCTTCCACACGATGGACATCGCATATTCCGTAACCTTCGACAACCTGAATCACTTCCCAGGCAACGGAACAGGCCGTTGCTGTCTACCTGCCTGCATTCATTTTGCGCAACTACTCAGGCCAGCTTGTTTCTCAACATATAAACCTGAACTGTTCGAGCCGAGTCATTGCGCTTTTCGTTTCGCATCTATCACAGCAACAGCACACGAAGTGCAAATTGAGCGATTCATTTGATGCTTGCTGCACCTTTTTCCACTTATATTTTCACGACGCGAATGATTTTCTTTTCAAGACGACAAAGTTACTATTTTTTGCAATCAACACCCATATATCCGGGTAGAACAAATATTCGACACCAGATATGGGGCGTTGATGGGTCGCAGATTGTAGGGTGCACCATGACTGAAGTCAACGATCTACAGGCACAATCATGTTAAAACTTGTCGAAAATTTAAGGTAAGGGAGAAGGCCGGGACCGGAGCACAGGCTGCTGGAAAAAGAATACAGGCCCGGCAGATGCCGAGCCTGTAAATTCAACTAATTTCGTGCGTATATTGGCAAAATTACGCGCGCCCTTCGTCCGAACCCCGGCCCATCTTGCGGCGCAGGAAAGTAGGCACCTCGAGATCGTCAGACATGTCGCCGGTGGTGGTCACTGTGCGATTCGTAGCGCCGAATTCGTCGCTGCGCGACGTACCGACCGTGCGCACATTCGTGTTGCGCGCCGGCACGGAGCCAGTGCTGCTGCCCGTCGTCACAGCCGGGCGCCGCGGCTGACCGCTCACCGTGTCGAATCCGGTCGCAATCACTGTGATTCGCACGGTATCCTTCATCTTTTCATCGACGACAGCGCCGAAAATCACGTTGCATTCCGGATGCGCCGACTGCCGAATGACCGTTGCAGCCTCAAAGACATCGTTCAGGCTCAAATCGGGCCCGCCAGTCACGTTGAACAAAATTCCACGCGCGCCGTCGATCGTCACATCCAAAAGCTTCGACTCAATCGCCTGCTCTGCAGCGATACGACCGCGGTCTTCGCCGCTCGCCGTGCCGACCGCCATCAACGCCGCTCCACCGTCGCTCATCGTCGTGCGCACGTCGGCGAAGTCCACATTCACCAGGCCCGGGACAGTGATCACTTCGCTGATGCCCTGCACGCCGTGGAAGAGCACTTCATCCGCCTTGCGGAAGGCGGCCTGAATGCTTGTGTTCTTCGAGACAATCTCCAGCAGACGATCATTCGGAATCACGATCAGGGTGTCGACGTATTCCCGCAGCTTCTGAATGCCTTTTTCGGCTGCCTTCATGCGCGGGGAGCCTTCGAACCCGAACGGCTTGGTCACGACGCCGATCGTCAACGCGCCGCATTCTTTGGCGATGCGCGCCACCACAGGCGCTGCCCCGGTTCCCGTGCCGCCGCCCATGCCGCAGGTCACAAAAACCATGTCCGCACCCTTCAGCAGGCTATAAATTTCGTCGCTGGATTCCTCAGCCGCTTTTTCGCCCTGCTCCGGATTGCTCCCAGCCCCCAGTCCGCGCGTTACTTTTTCACCGATTCGCACGCGCATCGGAGCATTGCTCAACATCAGGGCCTGCTGGTCAGTGTTCATCGCGATGAACTCCACTCCCGTGAGCCCATCTGCGATCATGCGGTTCACAGCATTCTGTCCACCGCCGCCCACACCGACAACCTTAATCTGTGCCGGCGACTCCATCGCTGCCCCGGAGATGTCTTTCTGAATGTTCATGAACCTCATTCCTCCACTGCTGTCTGCTTCTGGACCCGGCTATTTTGCACTATTTCCAATTCCGTTGTAAGAATAATTCAGCCCATTGTATGAGTTACCCTAAGTTTGTCAATCAATTTCTATTAGATTTCAAAGATTTCAGAGTCACTCATTACTCATCTCTATGTTTATATCCCAAAAATCTTCTCTTCACCATGCACAGAAGGACTATTCTCAAGTCATACTCTAAGCGTATTCTTCAGAAAAAAACCGGGAGCGGCTACCAGGCTGTATATTCGGCCGCCAGTCCTCTTGCAGCGAAGCCGGAACCACTCGACGAAGGAATCAGACGCGTTTGCCTCACGCGAAATGCATTCCCCCAGCGGCGGGTGCCCCCTCGCATGAGACTGCTCTGCCGCCGAAATCCACCTCAGACGACGGCTACACCCGGTTACGGCAGCATCTTCCGCAAGAAGGCGCCCAGGCGGCTGGTCCATTCCGGTGCACCGGCGGCCCGCCGGGACCCGCGCACGCGACGCTGTGACTGCGTCGGCATCGATTTGTGCAGCCAGTCCGCCAGCCCGATCACTGTCGAATACTCCTCAGTGCGAATGGAATCCACCAGGCCATCGATATTCATCGGCCGCGCAAGGCGCACCTGCCGGCGCGTCACTTCACGCGCCACCTCACGAATGCCAGACATGCGCGCGCCGCCGCCAGTCAGCACGATGCCGGCCGCCAGCATCCCGTCATAGCCGCTGCGCTTGATTTCCTTTTCGACGTGGTTGAACAGCTCCACAGCGCGCTCTCGCAGCACCTCCGCCACATCGCTTTTGGAAATTCGCACAACACCCTCGTCACCGAAGCCGAGCACTTCATAAAATTCGCCATACTGCTGCGTCTCAGGCAGCGACATTCCGTGCATCTTCTTCAAATCCTCGGCTGCATCGAGCGGAATATGAAAGATCTGCGCCAGATCCCGGGTGAAATGCACACCGCTCAACGTCAGCACGTGGGAATGCCACGGCCGATCTTCGATATACACCACAATGCTCGTCGTGCCACCACCGATGTCCACAAGCACAGCGCCCATCTCTCGCTCCATCGGATTCAGCACTGCCTGTGCCGAAGCAAGGCCGGCAAAAACCACCTCGCGCGCGTCCAGCCCAGCCCCTGCGGCGCATTTATAGAGATTCTGCTGAACGGTGTTCTGCACTGTCACGATATGCGCCTGCACTTCCATGCGAAAACCGAGCATGCCCAGCGGATTGCGCACCCCTTCGTGATCATCAACCTTATAACTGCGGGCGATCGCATGGATAATGTCGCGGTTGCTCGGCAAAGTGATCGCCTGGGCAGCATCCAGCCCGCGGGCGATGTCATCATCCGTGACCCCGTCGTCGCCTCGCCCGATTGCCACCGCACCATGGCTGTTCAACGAGTCGATATGGCTGCCGTTGATCGAAAGCAGCACTTCCCTGATGGTCACACCAGAAGACTGCTCGGCGCCATTCACAGCGTCGCGAATTACTTCGGTTGCTTCTGCAACATCGGAGATGTGCCCACGACCAATGCCGCGAGCAGGCGCAATGCCTACGCCGATGACGCTGTAGCCTCGCTCGGATTCAGGCGATTCCTCGGCGATCAGCGCCACAACCTTGGTCGATCCTACGTCGACGACGGCGAACGTTTTCGGGTCAGCCATAGTAACTAACTAAACGATTCAATCCAATGCAAGGGAGTGCTCAAAATCTAATTGATGAAACCCGCGAAACACGCCATCGCCCGCCCCCTTCGGGGGCGGGCGATGGCGTGTTTCGCGGATCCCAATTGGGCTTTGCGCACTCCCCAATGCAATCCAATGCAATCCAATGCAATCAAAAGCGCCGAGATTCGCAAAAATTACTGCGCACGAGCAGCTGCGCTCGCCGGGCAGGACCAGGCCGCCGCCGAATGACCGAGCGGCCCGATCTACGACGGCCTGGCTCTCGACAACTCCAATGCTCACGGGAGCCAGGAACAATTCCGTAAATGCATGGGCGAACTCCGGCATCCCAGCCGAAGGCCGAAATGCCGGGGTTCGCCTGTATTTACGCACAGACGCTAAAGCGAATAAAAAGGTGCAGCATCGAATCGAACATCGATGACGCGCACCCGCAATCCGCGGGTTGCTAGTGTATCCGCAAGTTTGCGGGCAAGCTGCATTTTCTCCCGCACCGCGCCGATGCGGTCCGTGACGCCGAGCCGCACGCGTATCCCCGCCGGATCGTCGTACATCAGGCCATACTCGGCGCTCCACGCCAGCTGGCGCAGCGGCGGCTCGAGCTCCGCCGCCTCAACGAGCATCTGCAGCAGCGGCGGCTCGAGCTCTGTTCCCAGCGGCGGTAGTTCTCCGTCTTCAACAGCGATGCGCAGTCGTGCGTCGATCGGCTGCACGGCCCGCTGCACTTTGCCTTCCGTGTCGTTCCACACGCTGCCGCCCGCCCCCTGCCACAGCGCCAGCGCCGGCGCCGGCAGCACAGCAATCGTGCAGGTCGCACCACCGAACCAGCGACAGCGCACCTCCGCTGCGTCGACACCGGGCAGATCATCCACTCGCGCCGCAGCCGCCTGCAGGTCCGCGAATTGATAGTGTTCGCCCTGCACACCGCTCGTGCCAATGATCTGATCACTCGGAATGCCTGCGTTGTTCACCACCGTCACCTCGGCAATGCGCCACATCGGCCCCACGTACCACGCGCCGATCAGCACGACCACCACTGCCGCCGCACCGATTCCCAGCCGACGTAGTGACGCTGCCGAAAAACCCGCGCGCCGGCGTCTGCTCGGTCGCACCGTCCTTCGCGGTTCGTTGCGCATCGCTATCGACTCTCCAGCGCCAGCTCAATCAGACGATCGAGCAGTTCTCCGTACGAAAGGCCACTCGCCTGCCACATGCGCGGATACATGCTGTGGCTGGTGAAGCCCGGAATTGTGTTGATCTCGCTGACATATATTTCGCCGTTCTCGCCGTCCATCAGAAAATCCACCCGCGCCATCCCGCGCACATCCGCCAGCTGCGCCACTTCAACGGCGGTTTCGCGCATCAGAACCGACAGCGGCTCCGGGATGCGCGCCGGCACGATCAGTTCAGACTCTTCTGCACCCGCTGCAAAATATTTGGCGTGATAGTCGTAGAACTCCCGCCGTGGCACAACCTCGCCGACAACCGAAGCCTCGATCTGATCGTTGCCGAGCACGCTGACTTCAAGCTCACGCGGCTTGCGCACCGCCTGCTCGATCAGCACGCGCCGGTCCCATCGAAAAGCCTCTTCGATGCATGCCGGCAGGTCAACCAGCGAGCTGCAGCGTGAAATTCCGACGCTGCTGCCCATGTTCACCGGCTTGACGAAGACCGGCAACTTCAGCTCAGTCACAATGTCGATCTCCAGCTCCGCCCGCCGCGCCGGCCACTCACCGCGCCGCAGCAGACGATGCGGCACGACCGGCAAATTGTTGGCGCGCATCACATCCTTGAAAATCGCCTTGTCCATTCCCACTGCCGAGCCGACCACGCCGGCCCCCACGAATGGCACGCCCAGCAGCGTGAGCATCCCCTGCACCGTGCCATCTTCGCCGTCCGGCCCGTGCAGCACCGGGAACACCACATCGAACGCACGGAGCTGCTCAACCGCAATCGGCCATTTCCCATCGCGATCGATAAACACCGGTGTCACCGCGTACTTCGTTTCATCGAGTTCCTCGAGCACCGACGCAGCCGAAAGCACGCTCACGTCATGTTCACCGGAATGACCGCCGTACAACACAGCGACTTTCATGGTTTTCATTCTTTTTCTCCTATGGTTTTCATTCTTTTTCTCCTTCGGTCTCCCAGTCTCCCAGCAGCTCTACTTCCAGTTCCAGCAATACACCGAAGTGCGCGTGCACTTCACTGCGCGCCAATTGAATCAACGTCCAGACATCGCGCGCACTCGCTTCGCCTGCGACATTCAAAAAAAAGTTGGCGTGCTTTTCCGAGATCATCGCACCGCCGGCTCTGCGGCCCTTCAGGCCGCATGCTTCGATCAAGCGGCCGGCAAAATCTCCCGGCGGATTTTTGAACATGCTGCCTAAGCTGGCGCCAGGAGGCTGACTGGCTTTGCGCCGCGCGGTAAATTCGAATGCGCGCATCTCCAGCTCCGCACGCGTCTCGAGCGTCAGATCAAATTGCGCCGCCACGACCACCGGCCGATCCACCGGCGCGAAAGCCTTCAACGCACTGCA
>CAXNFZ010000066.1:0-11733 GCA_964201495.1 Chloroflexota bacterium
AACGCGAAGAGATCTGAATTCCGTCGCCGAAGAAACTTCCTCAAGCGAAGGCACGAAAAAGCCATCACAAGCTCTTTCCTTCGCGTTCTTCGCGCCTTCGCGTGAGACAAATCTGCTGTCGAAATTCGCCCCTTTTGGCGAATGCACCCCGCAGTGAGGGGCGAAAATTTTTGTGTGCGAAAACCTCACCCCTGACCTCTCTCCCCATGCGATTTCGCTTGCCGTTCTCCCGTGTCAGGCTTGATGCAGCGCGCGAAATCCTGGCGGAGAGGGGCGGTCAAGCCCCGCAAGCGTGTGTGCTGACAAACAATCGCTGTGTGCATCGACGAGTCTTCGCGTCTTCTGATGACATTGACATTCGCCCCAAACGGCGGATGCACCCTGCTGACGTACCTACTCAGACCCGGGTCGATGTTTCGCGATGGGAAATAGACTGGCCTCGGCGGGTACATGCTGGCGGCGATGGTTTGCGGTTTTCAGGCTGCGCAGCGACTAGCCTACTTTGGAATCTCTGCCTCTCTGTCACTAAAAATCCGTCTTTCTAATAAGTATCTTTGTGATTTCTTGGTGTAGACTCTTCATCTGACGAGCATGTCAAGCTTCGATGCCTACACCAACCGCGTGGAACTGGGGCGCGGTGGAATGTCCACCGTGTATAGGGCGGTTGCGCCTGATGGCAGCATCGTGGCCTTGAAAGTGCTGGCGATTCATCTGGCTGCGGATCGAAACGCGCTGATCCGCTTTCAGAACGAAATTCGCCTGCTGGAGGAGCTGGATCACCCCAACATCGTGCGCCTGCGCGGGGCGGATCTGCGCTGCACCCCGCCGTACCTCGTGATGGAATACATCGAGGGGATGTCGCTGGAGCGCTGGGTGACGCAAAAGGGGGTGCTGACGCCGCGCGAGCTGGGGCCGCTGCTGTCTGATGTCGGGCGTGCGCTGGACTACGCGCACGACGAAGGAATTATTCATCGCGACGTCAAGCCGAGCAATATATTGATTCGGCGCAGCTCGGGGCGGGCGTTGCTCACCGATTTCGGCATCGCCAAGTCCGCCGACGTGACGGCGTTTACTGCGACGCACGCGCGAGTGGGATCGATCTATTACATGTCCCCGGAGCAGATCGAAGGGCGATTGGAGCTGACGCGAGCGAGCGACGTGTATTCGCTGGGGGTGACGGCATATCTGGCATTGACCGGGCGGCATCCGTTCGAGGGCACCAATGAGATTTCAATTGCACGCAAGCATCTGGAGGTGCAGGCGCAGCACGTCTCGAGCGTCAATTCGGAGGTGCCGCAGCGGGTGGGTGATGTGGTGATGCGCGCACTGGAAAAGCATGCGTATCGCCGCCATGAGACGGCCGGCGATTTTGTGCGCCGGTTTCGCGCAGCGGTGGCGGCGCAGGAGGAAGATGCGGCGCGCGCCGGCGCCAAGCCCGCTTTCCGGAGCGGGCGCATGGCTGGGGCTCGACCGGTTCCGCGCGCGTCGCGGCCGCGACGGTCCGGCGCGCGGTTACGCCGCATGGACGGGTGGGTGCCGTTCACGCTGGCAGTTTTTGCCGTCGTCTGTTGTGCGTTGGGCGTGGTGGGGCTTTCGGCGTTGAGCAGCACCACAGGGCGCTGGCCGTTTGCGCAAACGCCGCTGCCGCCGCCGATTCTTGCGTCCGCCGGGAATGTGCCGATGAATTCGGCGCTGCAGCCGGGAGATGCTGGGGCTGGCGTCGATGCGGCACCGGTGCCTGCCACGGCCGCGCGCATTCCGCCGCTGTCGCCGTCGATTGACTCGGGCACCGCCGTAGTTGTGTCGGATGACTACCCTGCGACGCGGCTGCCGACGCCGACGCCGACGCCGACGCGATCTGTAATCCGTCGCGGGCCGCTGCCCGAACCCGCTGCGACGATGCCCCCCGGACAGGCCGACATCGGTGCGGATTTTTCCCCGCTGCCGACGGCTTCGTCTGCGCTGCCGACAAATCTATGGCCGTTGCCGGTTGTGCCGACTGCGATGCCTTGACCGCAAGTTTTTCTCTGAAATCAGCTGATATCTACCGTCTGTGGCTGAAGAATTTGTCTCACGCGAAGAACGCACAGAACGCACAGAACGCGAAGAAGTCTGAACTACGCCGCTGAAGAATCTTCCTCACGCCAGGGCGAGGAAAAGCTGCATCAGATTCCTCCCTTCGCGTACTTCGTGCGAGACAAATCTGCCGTCAAAATCTGCCCCTCACTGCGAATGCACCCGGTTCAGGCGGCGCTTCAACGCGATTGATGTGTTTCGCGGGAGTGCGGAACGTTGTCCGCCGCGGTCGTGCTGCCGCATCTTTGCATTTATGTCATACCCACTTGTCAATAACGCGCCTCCCTCCTACAATTTCGATTAGTTCGTTATGGTAACCGCGTGGCAGGTTGGGTTTCCGTCACAAAACACTCTATTGCTTTTGCCGAAGATTTGCCGAAGATTGCCGAGAAGAGAGCAGAGCATGGCGTGTTTCGCAGGAAATGCTGATGAGAGCCGGAGTGGTTATTTGTTATGACGTGCGGGTCCGGCGAGCAGCGGAGACGCCAAAGGGGAAGGATGAGCGCGATAGAGGGCATGGACACCAGAACCAACGGCAGCGTGAGCACGGCTCTGCCGCGGCGGCGCGGCCGCAGCGGCAGCGGTCGCGTTACGATTTCGGATATTGCTCAGGAGGCGCGCGTTTCCAAGACGGCCGTCTCGTTCGCGTTCAACATGCCCGGGCGGCTGTCGAAGCAGACCACCGAGCATATTCTTGCTGTGGCGCGGCGAATGGGCTATACGCCCAACCCGATTGCGCGCAGCCTGAACACCCGTCGCACCAATGCCATCGGGTTGATTGTGCCACAGGACATCCCCGACGTGCTGCGCAACCCGTTTTTCGCCGAACTGATGCGCGGGGTAGGAGAGGTATGCAAGCGTGGCGGGTTTTCGCTGATGCTGATTCCGCCGATGCGCGGCTCGCTCGTCGACGCCACCTATGCCGCGCTGGTGGACGGCTGTCTGGTCATCGGCCTCGAATACGACGACCCGGTGGTCAAGGCCCTGAGCCAGCGCAGAATTCCCTACGTAATGGTCGATACCGATGCGCCTGCGCATATTGCTTCGGTCAACGTCGATGACTGCACAGGTGCGCGTATGGCGATGAAGCATTTGCTCGATCTGGGTCATCGCCGCATCGCCGTCGTGTCGCTCGAGTCCCATGGGACACGATTCGAGGATTACCACGGGGTGCTGCGCCGGCGAATGAACGGATATGCGGCGGCGCTGGCGGATTACGGGCTTACGCTGCGCTCGCCCGGGATCAGTGTGCATGAATGTGAACCGTCCGTCGAAGGCGGCCGCCGCGCATTTCATCAGCTGCGCGCACATGCGCAGCCGCCGACTGCGGCAGCGGTCCTCAGTGACGCCATCGCATGGGGCCTGATCGAGGCAGCGCGCATGGACGGCGTGCAGATTCCACGCGACCTGGCCATCGTTGGGTTCGATGATCTGCCCGCCAGCCACCTGATGCAGCCAGCGCTCACCACCGTGCGGCAGTCGGCGGTCGAAAAGGGCCGGCGCGCTGCAGAACTCTTTCTCGAGCTGCTGCGCACCGACGGCATGTGCGATCCGCAGCACGTGATGCTGCCGGTTGAGCTGGTGGTGCGCGACTCGAGCGCGTAGATTCCGGATGCATCCGCCGTTTGGGGCAAATAGATTTCTCACGCGAAGCCGCGAAGAACGCGAAGTGGTCTGCGTTCCGTCACCGAAGAATCCTGCTCAGGCCAAGGCGGGTATTGGCCATAAAAAGCATTTCCCTTCGCGTTCTTTGCGGCTTCGCGTGAGGCAAATCTGTTGTTGAAGTTCGCCCTCACTGCGGATGCGCCCCTGCCTGAACTGCCTGAAGCGCCGCCTTCGACCGACGTACAATCACTCCCTCATGGAATTTCACGTCTCGCGTTCCTCCCGTGATCGATATCGTTTCGACGACGCTCTCTTCACACTCACGGGAAACGCCGTGATCGCCGATTTTTATGCGGCGCGCGTGTTCGCGCAGCGCATGAATGAAACTGGCCGCCATGCTTCGGCCAGCGAGATCAACGCGATGGGGTTGATCGACGAGGTCAGCCACATGCTGATCGCGGAGTATCGCCGCACCGTCGATCCCTACGCCATGACGCACGCGCTGGCGGCGCTGAACAGCGCGCTGGGTGAAATCGAAGTCGACGGCATGCTGACGCACTTCGCGACGGAATTTCCGACCGTCGACGTCTACCGCGGCGTGCAGACGGTTGCGGAGTACATCGAGGGACATACCGAGGACGTGCCGAATCGTGAGGTGCTGCTCGAGGAGATGCTGCTGTTGTGGCTGTCGAACGCCAACCCGGCCTTCGCGCGCTACGACGAGTTGTTCACCGACTCGACATTGAAGCAGGGCACGGTCTACGCGGCCGCCATTGCGCAGATTACGGAGTATTTCGAGGCGCGGCCGAGCTTTCTCGAAGGACAGGACCTGATCAGCGTGCTGCGTGCGCCGGCGCTGGCGCACCCGGATTCGCTGGGGGATCAGCTGCGCTATATCGAGCAGCGTTTTCTGACGGGCGTGCCCGGATTAAAGCGTTATCTGGTGCGCACCCGCACCGGGCGCGATTTCATTCAGGAAGAAGCGCGCTCGCTGGCGGCCTATTTCGGAGAAGGATTCGGCGGCTACGATGCGCCGGAGTTCAGCGCATCCGACATTCGTCGGTCCGTGCGCACCGGCGGCGCCGGCGCCGGGGGATACGGGGAAGATTCCCAGCACGACCCCGAGTATGAGGCCTACACAGAGGACCGTGCGTGGATGCCGCGCCTGGTGCTGATCGCGAAGAACGTATATGTCTGGCTGGCGCAGATTTCGAAGCAGTACGGCCGCGACATTTCCCGCCTCGACCAGGTGCCGGACGAGGAGCTCGACAAGCTGCGCGACTGGGGCATCACCGGCATTTGGATGATCGGCGTCTGGGAGCGCAGCCGCGCCTCGCGCCGCATCAAGCAGATGATGGGCGCCGACGACGCCGTCGCCTCGGCGTACTCGCTCATGGACTACACGATTGCCGCCGATCTGGGCGGCGAGAGCGCCATGCATGTGCTGCGGGAGCGCGCCTGGCGCCGCGGCATTCGCATGGGCAGCGACATGGTGCCGAATCACTTCGGCATCGATTCCACGTGGGTGATTCATCATCCGGAGCGGTTTCTCTCGCTCGATCATCCACCGTACCCTGGTTACACCTTCAACGGACCTGACCTGAGCGAGGACCCGCGCATCGGCGTGTTCATCGAAGATCACTACTACACACGATCCGACGCCGCAGTCGTGTTCAAGCGAATCGACCGCTGGACCGGCGATGTTCGATACATTTATCACGGCAACGACGGCACCAGCATGCCGTGGAACGACACCGCGCAGCTGAACTACCTGAAGGCCGACGTGCGCGAGGCGGTGATTCAGACGATTTTGCAGGTGTGCCGCCAGTTCCCGGTGGTGCGCTTCGACGCGGCGATGACGCTCGCCAAACGCCACGTGCAGCGCCTGTGGTTTCCGCAGCCGGGCAGCGGCGACGGCATCCCGTCGCGCGCCGGGATGGGCATGAGCCGCGAGGAATTCGACCGCTGGATGCCGCAGGAGTTCTGGCGCGAAGTCGTCGACCGGGCTGCCGTCGAGACCCCGGATACGCTGCTGCTGGCCGAGGCGTTCTGGATGCTGGAAGGCTATTTCGTGCGCACGCTCGGCATGCACCGCGTCTACAACAGCGCCTTCATGCACATGCTGCGCGACGAAGAGAATGCCAAGTACCGCTTCCTGATCCGCGAGACGCTCGAATTCGATCCGCAGATCCTGAAGCGCTACGTTAACTTCATGAACAACCCGGACGAAAAGACGTCTGTGGAGCAGTTCGGGAAGGGCGACAAGTACTTCGGCATTGCGGTGCTGCTGAGCACACTGCCCGGACTGCCGATGTTCGGCCACGGTCAGATGGAAGGCTACGCCGAGAAGTACGGCATGGAATTTCGCTGGCCAAAGATGGACGAGTGGCCGGATCAGGGGTTGATCGACCAGCATGCGCGCGTGATCTTCCCGCTGCTGCATCGGCGTGCGTTGTTCGCCGAAGTGGAAGATTTTCGTCTCTATGATTTCCAGCATGTGGATGGCGGCGTCGACGAGAACGTGTTCGCGTATTCGAATCGCAGCGGAGACGAGCGCGCGATTGTGCTGTACCACAATAAATACGCGCAGACGCGCGGCTTCGTGCGCAATTCAGCGGCGTTTCTCGTGAAGGGCGCCGGACTGCAGACGACCACGCTCGGCGACGCGCTTGATCTGCATGGTGAAGACGACCGCTGGTTCCTGCGCTTCCGCGATCACGTCAGCGGGCTCGAATTTCTGCGTCGCAGCCGCGAGGTGCACGAGCGCGGGCTGTATGTCGAGCTCGGCGTGTATCAGAGCCACGTGTTCGTCGACGTGCGCGAGGTGTATGACGCCGACGGCCGTTTGTCGCGCCTGCATGACGAGCTGGGCGGGCGCGGTGCGGCTGGAATCGACGATCTGTTGTCGAATTATGAACATGAGCGAGTGCGCGAAGCCGGCCGGGCAGTGCTGAACGCCGATGTGCTGCGCGACCTGCTGCACGCCCGGGCGCGCCGGCAGTCGATTCGCAAGGCGCGCGCTGCTGCGATCGACGCTGCTGTGCTCGACCGACTTGAGGCGGCGCTGCAGCCGTTCCTGCGCGAAGCCGGCGTAGACGATGTGCTGGAGACGGCGCGCGCCGTAACAGCCGATGTGGCGGCATTGCTGCAGCTGGCGACATTCGACGCGCGCCACAAGAGCGCCGCCGGCGTCGGCGGGCTGCTGGATGACGCGACCGACCTGTGGCTGCCGATGCTGGTATGGGCGATTCTGCGCCGGGTCGAATATGCTGAAGCACGGTTGGACGACTGGAAGCTGCGCCAGGTGTTCCGCGACGCATGCGCCGGGCTCGGCCTGGATGCGGGCACGGCGGCGTATGCTGAATCTGCGCTGCGCCTGTTGCTGAACCACGCCGGCCAGCTGACGTCGGCAGCGGCGGTCGAGGCGGAGCGTGCGGCGGCGACGAAGCGATTCGTGCGCATTGCGCGCACCCAGCATGATCCTGATGCTGAATTTACGCGCACCAGCGCGTTGTTGACGAGTTGGATGGGCGACCAGCACCTGCGCCGGCATGTCGGAGTGCATGGCTGGGAGGGCGCAGATTATTTTAATCGTGAGGCCTTCGAGCGACTGACGCGGCAACTGGCGGCGGCGGAAGTGGTGCTGCTGGTGCGTACTTCGCCTGCGCTGAGCAAGGCGGCTGTGGCGCGACTGGTGAGCCAGGCGTGTGCGCAGATCGCTGCGCTGGAGTCGCGCGCGGCGGAGGCAGGGTATCGGGTGGATCGGGCGCTGGGGGAGAGCATGCAGGAACCGCACGCAGAAATTGCGGGTGTGTAAGCGTCTGATTTCTGAGGACGGCGGGCCGACGATGTATGTCACGCCCGAATTGTGCAGAACATCAGCTATCCGGCGCGGGCATGGGGTGGGTATAATTTCGCCTCTCACGTGTCAGATTCAATTTACTGGGATGACGCCTATCCGATTGCGCTGATATTGCGGCGTGCACGGCCGGATGAAGATCCGCTTGATGTGCCGCTGGAGCATCTGCGCGACTGGGTGGTGCAGTTGGATGGCTTCGCGGACGACCGCGATACGCTGCCGATGGACTGCCTGGAGCAGATTCAGTTGGAGTGGGTTGAACTGGGGTTAGGGCCTTTTGCCGATACAACTGTCCAGAATCGCCGCCCGACGGACCGAAAGGGACCGAAAGGAACCGAAGGATGACGAGTCAGGAGATTTGCAAGGGGCTGAGTAGTGACGAAGTTTTAACCGGACTAAATATGTCGGAAGAATTCAATAACGACCGGGTGCCCAGCGAGCTGCAGAACAACGTCGTGATTACGCCGGTGCAGACGTTGCTCGACAAGATTTATAACTGGGGCCGCAAGCGCAGCACGTGGCCGATGCAATTCGGTCTGGCCTGCTGTGCGATCGAGATGATCACCACGGCGGCCAGCCGCCACGACCTGGCGCGCTTCGGGTGGGAACTTTTCCGCGCCAGCCCGCGACAGGCGGATCTGATGATCGTCGCCGGCACGGTGACGAAGAAGATGGTTCCTCAGATCGTGCGTCTGTACAACCAGATGCCCGAGCCGCGTTATGTGATTGCGATGGGTGCGTGCGCCACGGCCGGCGGCCCGTTTAAGGAAGGCTATAACGTCGTCAGCGGCATCGACAAGTTCATTCCGGTCGATGTCTATATCACCGGCTGCCCGCCACGGCCGGAGGCTCTGCTGCACAGCATTTTGAAGCTGCAGGAGCAGATCGAGAAGCAGACGCTGCGCCAGGTGTCCTGGTACAGCAAGGATGACGTTGGTGCGATTCCAGTGCCGATGCTCGGCCCGGATTTGGTGGACGTGCGCCGCGCTGAAGAGATCAAGCAGAAGGCGTAAGAGGAAAGAGGAAAGAGGAAAGAGGAAAGAGGAAAGAGGAAAAGGAAACATGGCTGAAGAAACCACTCCGTCCGCGGTGCCGACGCCTGAAGAGCCGAAGGCTGCAGCGTCGAAGCCCGGCGCCCCCGGTGCTCCTCGTCCCGGTGCACCTGGTGCAGCGTCGAAGCCCGGCGCCCCTGGTGCTCCTCGTCCCGGTGCACCTGGTGCAGCGCCGAGGCCCGGCGCCCCCGCGGCTGCTGCGCCTGCGGCAGGTGGCCCGGCCCCGAAAGCGGCACCCGGCGGCCACGGCAGTGGCAAGGCTGTGCCATTGGCCGAACTTGGGGCAGACGGGCAGCGTCTGCAGGAGCAGTTCGGCGCTGAACTGATTCAGCCAGCCGAGTACGTCGGCGTGCACGTGCGTGACGCGGACAAGGTGCTCGAGGTTGCGCGTTTCGTGCGCGAGCAGCTCGGCTATGACATGCTCACCAACCTGACGGCGGTCGATTACGTCAAAGAAAGCGTGATCGAGGTCGTGTATCAGGTTTCAAAGACGTCCGGCGGCGTGCCATTCACTTATAAGGCGCGCGTCGCTCGCCCGAATGGCAACGACATGACGGCGCCTGTGCCCTCGATCGTGCCGGTGTATGCCGGCGCGGAATTCCAGGAGCGCGAGGTCTACGACATGTACGGCGTGCCGTTTGCGGATCATCCGGACCTGCGGCGCATTCTGATGTGGGAAGGCTTCGCGGGCTGGCCGCTGCGTAAGGACTGGAAGGAAGCATATTTCGAGGGCGAAACCAAGCCGTTCGAATCGCGCTGGCCGGGCGGCGACCATAAGCTCGCCGAGGAGCGCGTGCCGTGGGAAGACAACCTGTCGTACCCAGCGGGCTTCGATCCGCTGAATTTCAAGCAAAACCCGGACGGCAACATCTACGAAACGATGCAGTCGGCGCCGGCAGCGGGCGTGGCGGACGCCAACCACAACGGCTACGCCGACGAAGAAGAGATCCAGACGGACGAGATCATCGTCAATATGGGCCCGCAGCACCCATCGACGCATGGTGTGTTGCGCATGGCGGTCAAGCTCGACGGCGAAACGGTCACTGATCTGAAGCTGGTGCTGGGCTACCTGCACCGCAATCACGAGAAGATCGGCGAGCGCAATACGTGGCTGCACAACATTCCGTTCACAGACCGGCTGGACTACATCATCGGCATGTCCAACGAAGTCGGCTACGTGCAGGCGGTCGAACGGGGCATGGGCCTCAAGCCGACCGAGCGCGCCGAATATCTGCGCGTGATCATGCAGGAATTGACGCGTGTGCAGAGCCATTTCTGGGGCATTGGCTTCCTGCTGAACGACCTGGGTGCGTTCTTCACCCCGGCGCTCTACGGAATCACCGAGCGCGACTACATCCTTGATATCTTCGAGAGCGTCGGCGGCAGCCGCCTGATGCCGAACTACATGCGCTTCGGCGGCGTCAATCGCGACCTGACAGACAAGCAGCTGGCGGACATCAAATACCTTGTGTACGAACGTCTGCCGCATGCGATCGATGAGTACGAGGAGTTGATCGCGGATAACGAAATTGTTAAGACGCGCACGATTGGTGTGGGCTATCTCAGCGCCGAACGCAGCATCAACTATGCGTTGACCGGCCCGTGTCTGCGCGCGGCGGGCGTGCCGTATGACGTGCGGCGCACCGACCCGTACGGCATTTACGACCGGTTCGACTTTAAGGTGCCGGTGCTCTACGGCGGTGATGTCTACGATCGTTACCGCGTGCGCGTGATGGAAATGCGCGAGAGTGTGAAGATTCTGCGCCAGGCAATTGAGCAGATGGAATCCAACACCAAGTGGGGCGACATCCAGGCGGGCAAGAAAGCTTACACGCACCGCGTGCCGGCCGGCCAGTACTATGCGCGCATTGAGACGCCGAAGGGTGAGCTGGGGTATTACCTGGTGAGCGACGGCGGCCAGACTGCGTATCGGTACCACATTCGCTCGACTTCGTTCATTAATTTGAACTCGCTTAGGGAAATGACCGTCGGCACGAAGATTGCTGACGCAGTGGTAATTCTTGGCTCGCTCGACATCGTGCTGGGCGAAGTCGATCGCTGATTTAGGAATCGATTAGGAATCAATGACGCACCGGTGACTGCGCCAAATCCCACCTGGCAGCTGGCGGGGACGGAATTCAGCGCAATCATCGGTGTGCAGATGTGCACAACTATGAGACTTCTCGGATCCGGAATCCTCAAGGGCCTCGGCGTGACGCTGCGGCATTTCATCAATACGTACGCCCAGGATCTCAAGTACATGGGCAAGGCGGCCGGCCTCGAATCGCGCCCGCTGCGTCGTCAGAATCCTCGCAATCACGGCATTGTGACCGTGGAGTATCCGAAGGAACGTCTGGACCTGCCGGAAAATTTTCGCTACATCCCGTTCCTGGTGAACGACACCACCGAGGATGAGATTAAATGCACCTCGTGCGGCATCTGCGCCAAGGTGTGTCCGCCGCAGTGCATCTGGATCGAACGCACCGAAGACCCGGTGACGAAGCGACCGGTGCCGCAGCCGAAAAATTTCCATATCGACGCCACGATCTGTATGAACTGCGGCTATTGCGCCGAATTCTGCCCGTTCGACGCGATCAAGATGGATCACAATTACGAATTGAGCTACTATCCTGCCGAGCAGAAGGAAGCGCGACTGATCCCCGATAAGGACGGGCTGCTCAAGCCCGACACGTACCATGCCTCGATTCACCCGGCCGACTGGACGCGTGAACTGGCGGACAAGAAGGCAGAGGAAGAAAAGAAGGCCGCAGCCGCAGCTGCCGCGGCACAGAAAGCCGCTGCTGCTGCTCCGGCGGCCCCTGAAGCCACTCCTTCGGCTGCTCCGCGGCCAGGCGCACCGGGAGCACCGGGTGCTGCTCCGCGGCCAGGCGCACCGGGCGCACCGGGTGCTGCTCCGCGGCCAGGCGCACCGGGAGCACCGGGTGCTGCTCCGCGGCCAGGCGCACCGGGAGCACCAGGCGCACCGGGTGCTCCCAAGCCGCCGACTGCGTCGGCAGGCGACAAACCCGAGGCCTGACCTCTTCTGTGTTGTTCCGCCCCTGAAGATTCTTCGGGGGCGAATCTTTTTTCGTAATCACTCAAGCCAGGTTGACGTCTCTCACGAAACGCGCTGCCCCCTCT
>CAXNFZ010000067.1:0-11685 GCA_964201495.1 Chloroflexota bacterium
GTTTCGCGGATACCAATTGGGCTTTGCGCACTCCCCGGATACACCCACCCAAAACCGCGGTGCTATACTCCGCGACGTTAATTTAACGGGGAGTCCCTCACGCGGGACTGAGAGGGCGCGAGCAACGCGCCGACCCTTCGAACCTGATCCGGATCATGCCGGCGTAGGGATGTGCAAGTCGCAGGACGAGTCGCCTTACGTCATAACGTAAGGCGTTTCTTTTTCTGCAATGCGCACAGTTATCTTCGCCAACGGCGAACCTCCTCTGGCGGCCGATCTGCAACGGTGGCTGCGACCGGGTGACGACATCATCTGCGCCGACGGCGGCGCGCGCACGGCTTTGCGCCACGGCCTGCGGCCGCACGTCGTCATCGGTGACTTCGATTCACTCGACGCATCCGAACTCGACGCGCTCGTCGGCGGCGGCGCGCAGATGCTGCGCCACCCGACGACCAAAGACGAAACCGACCTCGAGCTGGCGCTCTTGCATGCGGCGCAGCGCGCGCCGGGCGGTGAAATCGTCGTGCTTGGCGCACTCGGCGGCCGGATCGACCACGCTTTGGCCAACATGCTGCTGCTGGCCATGCCGGCGCTGCGTGGCTGCGACGCATGCATCGCCCACGGCGCCGAGCGCATCGTGCTCGTCGACGCGCGCTTTGCGCCGTCCGAGCGCGTGATCGAGGGCCGGGCCGGCGACACGGTCTCGCTCCTGCCGTTCGGCGGCAACGCACTCGGCGTCCACACCGATGGCCTGCAGTACCCGCTGCACGGTGATTCGTTGTACGTCGGGCCGGCCCGTGGAGTCAGCAACGTCATGCTCGCCGCACGCGCCGTCGTGCGCGTCGCTGCGGGCATGCTTCTCTGTATTACTACTCAGGCTCAGTGAAATTTCGCAGCTACTCAGGCAAGCTGGTTTTCCATCGCGTGTTTCACGGGAAATACCGATTTGGGCTCGAATCGTTACGAAATTTCGATACAGACGCCGATCCGAAGCCGAGCAATCGCCGGTGTTCACCATAAGGTCACTATGAAAACAAATTCTCTTCCCCGATTCGCCGCAGCCTCAATCGCTGCTGCACTGCTGGCTGGCTGCGCGCTGGCCACTCCGACGCCCGTTGCTCCCCCCACGCCGGCCGGCGTGCAGACGCTCACGGTCATGGTGCACGACAGCTTCGCCGTCAGCGAAGAGCTGATTCGAAAATTCGAAAGCGCCAACAATGCCAAGGTCGTCGTGCTGAAATCCGGCGACGCCGGCGCAACGTTGAACAAGGCGATTCTCTCCAAGGGGGCGCCGACCGCCGATGTGCTTTTTGGCATTGACAACACGTTCCTCAGCCGCGCGCTGCAGGCCGACCTGTTCGAGCCGTACGCCGCGCCCGCCCTCGCCGGCGTGCCCAAGCGCTTTCAGCTCGATCCCGAGAATCGACTGCTGCCGATCGACTTCGGCTACGTCAGCTTCAATGCGCACCCGGCTGGTCTTGCCGAGCGCAATCTCCCGACCCCGAGCTCACTGCGCGACCTGACGGCGGCTGATCTCAAGAACCATTTCGTCGTTGAAAATGCTTCGACATCGTCCCCGGGCCTGGCGTTTCTGATCGCCACCGTCGCCGCGTTCCCCGAAGGCAGCGACTATCCCTGGCAGCAGTACTGGCGCGACCTCGTGAAGAACGAGGTGCATGTTTCGCCCGACTGGACCGATGCCTACTACACGCAGTTCAGCGGCAGCAGCGGCAAGGGCCCGCACGACATCGTGCTTTCGTACGCCACCAGCCCGGCCGCCGAAGTGTTCTACAGCGAGGGCAAGCTGACCGAGCCGCCCACCACCAATCTGGACATCGGGGCGTTCGAGCAGATCGAATTCGCCGGCGTGCTGAAGGGTGCGAAGCAGCCTGAACTGGCGCGCCGCTTCGTCGACTTCCTGCTGTCACCGGATTTCCAAAAAGATATCCCGACGCAGATGTGGGTCTACCCGGTCGTCGAGGGAACGCCGCTGCCGGATGTGTTCAAGTTCGCGGCGAAGCCGACGAAGATCTTCTCGCTGCCGCCCGAGCAGATCGACGCCAACCGCGAGAAGTGGATCGAGGAGTGGACCAAGATCATCGCGGGCGGGTAATCAGAGCGGAGGGGGAGAGGGAAGAGGGAAGAGGGTGTGTTGGGAAATCCCTATTCCCTATCCCCTCTCTCCTCTTCCCCCCTCTCCCCTCTCCTTAACCTGCTCGCAGCCAGACGCGCATTTCGCCCTGGTCGCGATTGTCCCAGTCGCAGTAGGGCACGGCCACGATTTCGGTGCGCTCGTATTCGGGCTGGGCGGAGTGGTAGAGCTGCTCTTCCCAGCCAGCGCCCGACGCGCGCAGCGCCGGTGCGCGCAGCCGCAGCGCGCCGTGCTCGCCCGCTGCTTCGGTGAATTTGACCTCGCGCGAGACCAGCAGCTGATCGAGGTTCGCGCCGTTGTCGACCTGCTCGACGCAGTAGATCAGCGGCCCGCGCTGCAGGGCTACGCGTCCGAGCGTCTGCGGCACGGCCGGGTTGGCGCTGACCAGCTGCACGGCCATGTCGAGGTTTAGTGTGACGACGTCGCCGTCCTTCCATTCGCGGCGGATGTGCAGGTAGCCGTCGCTCATCTGCGCGGCGTTGACCTCGACGTCGCTGCCATTGACGCGCACGAAGCAGTTCTCGCACCATTCCGGGATGCGCAGCCGCAGCGTGAATTCGCGCGCTTCGGCGAGCACCATCGTCAGCATTACGGCGCCGTCCCACGGATAGCCGCTGCGCTGCTGTATTTGCAGGCCGAACGCGTCGACGCGCACGTCCGACTGCGCGTACATATGCACCGACACGCCGTCGTCATTTGTCGAGTAGAAGTAGTTGCCGACGCTGGCCAGCAGGCGCACGACGTTCGGCGGGCAGCACGCGCACGAGAAGAACGTCTTGCGGTGGTGCGCGCCGCGCGAGGCCAGCGGGTTCACGTAGTTGAACAGTGTGCCGTCGGCCGACACGCCGGCCAGCACGTTGTTGTAGAGCGCGCGCTCGAGCACATCGGCGTAGCGACCGTCGCCGGTGAGCTGCAGCATGCGGTGCGCCCAGTAGATCAGGCCGATGCCGGCGCAGGTCTCGGCGTAGGCCGTCTCGTCCGGCAGGTCGTAGTCGGTGGTGAAGCCTTCGTTGCTGGCGCTCGGCCCGATGCCGCCGGTGACGTACATGCGCCGCGCGGTGACGTGCGTCCACAGCTTCTCGAGCGTCGGCAGGAACGGGTTGCCGTCGTTCGCGCCGAGCAGATCGAGGTCGGCCATCCCGCTGTAGAGATAAACCGCGCGCACGGCGTGGCCAACGACCTGGTCCTGTTCGCGCACAGGTTTGTGCGCCTGCACATATTCGTAGGTCTTCGCCCAGAATTTCGCCGGATCGTCGCCGCGCTCCTGCGCTTCGATATCGAAGTAGTGCGGATAGCGCTGCTTCGACTTCGGGTGAGCGCCCCAGGAAACTTTGCCCCGGCCGCGTTCCTCGACGAAGTACTGCGCCAGCTTCAGATAGCGCGGCTCGTTCGTGGCGCGATACAGCCTCGCCAGCGCCAGCTCGATTTCCTCGTGGCCGCAGTAGCCGCGGCGCTTGCCCTTCTCCGGGCCGAAGCACGCGTCGATGTAGTCGGCGTAGCGGCACATGATGTCGAGGAACCGGCGCTTGCCAGTGCTCTCGAAGTAGGCCACCGCTGCTTCCATCAGATGGCCGGCGCAGTACAGCTCATGCTGGTCGCGCAGGTTCGTCCAGCGCTTCTTTGGCTCGACCTGCGTGAAGTGTGAGTTGAGGTAGCCGTCCTTCGTCTGCAGTTTCGCCAGATGCTCGATCATGCCGTCGAGCGTGCGTTCGAGCTTCTTGTCCTTGTGCTGCGCGAGCGAGTAGGCCGCGCCCTCCATCCACTTGGCTGTGTCGCTGTCCCAGAACACGTGCGGTGGGTTGGGGTCGCCCTTTTTCCAGCCTTCCCAGGCGGCCAGTCGGCCGGTCTGCTTGAGCTGTTTGTAAATCGTCGGCAGCGTCGATTCGCGATTGACGCGGATGCGCTCGGTCCAGAACGCGTCGCTGAATGCGACGTGGGTGTAGGGGATGGGAGTGAGGGGCATGGGTGTAGGGGATAGGGAATGGGGAATGGGGGGGTGTGTTGGGAAATCCCTATTCCCTATCCCCCATCCCCTTCTTCCTACCGCGCCGTATGCGCGATCATGTCGCGCAGCATGACTGCGGCGACCGGGTGTGAGGCGGCGTGGGCGCCGAGGCGGAAGGTGCTGATGAACACGCGGCCGTTGCCGACCTGGCGTTCGGCGATCAGCGCCACCACTTTGTGAATCCAGCCCAGGAACAGGCCGGAGTGCACGTCGTCGCCGAATGAGTACGGGTGCACGCCGTGGATTACGTGCTCCGGCGTCAGGCCGGCAAACGCGAAGTCCACGCGGCCGTCAGTCGGGATGTCCTTGAAGAGCACGTCCTGGTTGAGCCAGTTGAAGTTGCTCGCCCAGTCGCCGGACCATGCATTGCCGGCGCGCGGGGCGACGTGCGCCGAGTTCGTGCCGTGCAGGATCGTCTGCTGTGCGCCGTCGGTTTCCGCCAGCCAGAGCACTTTGCCGCCCTGCATCGCATACTCGCGCAGCGATTCGGTCAGCGTCGCCGCCACCACCACGTCCGCTGCGGTGATGTCGTCAACCACTGCGTAGCCGAGGCCGCGCAGCGTCTCCGCATGCTCGGGTGCGTAGATCTTCGCCTTGGTCGTCGGCTCGGCCGCTGCGCGCGGGAACACGTACAGATCGAGGTGATTCTTCGCAGTGACCTTCCCTTTCGTCACCAGCTTCAGCTCGAGCTTGAGCTTACGGCTCTTCGGCGTTGCAGGCGTTTCGAACGCGACCACGCCGGCGTCGACTACATCGGCCTGCACGGGCGAGACGCCGTCGATGCGGCCGCTCAGCTTCGTGCCGGCGATGCTCCACTCGATGTGGCTGCCGCTCAGGTCGCGCGTCGAATACTGCGAGACCGAGAGCGGTACTTCGATGCGCTCACCCGCGTAGAACGCTACGCGCGTCCAGTTCGGCAGGATCACGTCGTCGGCGTTGATGTCGGCGATGCTCTTGAAGAAGCGCTTCGGGTTGCGCGCCATGTCGAGCAGGCCGTTGCACTCCCAGTGCAGGTCGGTGAACTCGGTGATGACGTAGCCCTGGATGCTGGCGTGCCGGCGCATCTCTTCGAGCTCCCACTTCAGCGCCAGGAACTCCATGTCCTGCGACGCGTCGGTGAGCGCCTTCAGCGTCGCGAATGCGCGGTCGATGCGATACAGGTTGAAGCGCTCGTCGATGCCGCGTGGGAAGACCTGGCCCTCGCCATGCTGCAGGCCGGTGTCGAACCACCACGGGTCGCCGCCGTAATGCTTGCGCAGCAGGTCGAGGTCGGGCAGACCCCAGTTGCCGAATTCGGACACGATCAGCGGCTCGTCGCCGCGGCGGCGGTTTTCAGCGGCCGGTTCGACCCAGTCCGCCGTCCACTGCTCGCGAATGAACTTGCGGCGCTCTTCGGGGCCGTTCAGCTGCGGCGTGAACGTCCACTTCGGCCGACCGGCGTACGCGCGCGTCCAGTCGCGGAACTGCGTGTAGTGATCCGGGATCGTGTAGTAAACGTGCATGTCGTCGATGTCGGTGACGACGTGGAAGTTGCTGTGGCAGGCGGAGTTGTCGACGACGAGGCGCGCCGGGTCGACGGCCTTCAGCCAGTCGTACGAGTCGGCCATCCATTGGCGATTGGCCGGGTCATATATGTCGATGCCCCAGGCCTCGTTGATCACGCTGCGGATGACGATGCTCGGGCGGTTCCAGTCGCGGGCGAGCATGCCTTCGAACGTGGCGCGCGCGCGCACCTTCGTCGCTTCGGTCAGCACCTGCCAGTTCGGCATCTCGGTCCAGATCAGCAGGCCGACGCGGTCGGCGGCGATGTAGTAGCGCGGGTCGCCGACCTTGATGTGAATGCGCAGGCTGTTGAGGCCCATGGCCTTGGCCTTGCGGAACTGGTCCTCGATGTATTCGAGCGACGGCGGGGTGTAGATGCCGTCCGGGTAATAGTCCTGGTCGAGCGCACTGCGCATGTAGATCGGGCGGCCGTTCAGCCACAGCTTGCCCTCGCGCGATTCGATCGTGCGGAAGCCGCAGGTGTCCTCGACCGTGTCCTTGCCGATCGTGGCGCGCACGGTGTACAGATTCGGCGAATCGATGTCCCACAGCGCCGGATTCTTCACTTCGCACGACGCTGTCGCCGCGCTGCCCTTCACCGGCGCGTCGCACTTTGCGACGACGACGCCCTGTGGATCGGTGACGGTAATCGAAACCGACTGCCCGCGCGCTGCCTTGCTCAGCGCTGCGTCGACGTGAATCTGCTCGCCGTTCGGCGTGAGCTTGAGCGCGGTGATGTGCACGATTTCGCGCGCTTCGAGCGTCACCGACTGCCACAGGCCGGAGATCGGGCCGTACCACGATTGCTTGCCGTGCGGAATTTCTGAGAAGCGCGCGAGCGTGTCGTCGACGCGCACCACGACGGTGTTGTTGCCGGATGCGACGAGCTTCGTCACGTCGAGCTCGAAGGGCAGATAGCCGCCCTCGTGCGAGCCGGCCTTTTTGCCGTTGACGAACACGTCGGCGATGTAGTCGACCGCGCCGAAGCGCAGCACCACGGCCGTGTCCTTGAGCGCCCTGGCGTTCAGTTTGAACGTCTTGCGATACCAGCCGATGCCGGATGCGTCGCGCAGACCTTCGTGCGCCTGCCAGGGGGCGGGCACCGAAATTTCGCGCGCGGGCGCCTTGTCGAAATTGTTGAGCTTGAGCGAGCCGGCGGTGTCCAGCCAGAATTGCCACTGGCCGTCGAGCGATTGCGTTTGTCTAGACATGACGTAAGAAGTGTAGGTCAGGGCAGGGGAGCCCGCAATGTGCACTTCTTACGAAAATTTCCACAATCCCACATGTTTTTCGGGAACGGGTTGCGGGCAAGATCGCGGGATGAGTGACGGCAGACGACGGACGACGGACGGCAGACGACGGACGGCAGACGACGGACGGCAGAGGGCCGATGGTAGTTGGGACAGGTCGTCCGTCGTCCGTCGTTGTTAACTTGCCAGCGCTTTTTCGATATCCGCCTTGAGCGTCTCGAACGGAATGATGCCATTGCGCGAGACAAGGATTTCACCGGCGCGGTCGAGCACCACGAACTGCGGCTGTCCGATGAATCGATATTGTTGTTGTGCGTCGATCGTTGACGCTTCGTCGATGTTCAGGGCGCGAAATTCCACACGCCCGGCAAATTCTTCTTCGAGCCTGCCAACGACAGGCTTCATCGCCATACACGATCCTCACCACGGGGCGTAGAAATCGAGGAAAACCGGGCGAGATGCCTCGGCGGGCGCGGCGGTGGATTCATCTACTGCTGCCTGAGCGGATGTGTCTGCCGTCGGCGCAGGCAGTGTTGGCGCTTCCGTCGCCGCAGCGGGTGCGGATGTCGACGGCAGCTTTGTCGGCGCAGTCGTCGTGGTCGGCGCAGTCGTCGTGGTCGGCGCAGTCGTCGCCGTGGGCGCAGATGTGGGCGGCTGCGCGGCCGGCGTCGACGCACCGCAGCCGGCGAGCGCACTTGCAGGAAGCGCGACCGCGGCGAGCGCGAGGAATGTGCGGCGGGTGATCATGACCGTGATTCTCACGCTGACGGATGAGAGTTTGCCGAATACAGACCGCTGTCGGTCCCCTTGTCCCCTTGTGAGCCGCCGTCTATTCCCGATTCTTCGCCGCCTGTTTGGGCGAATAGCGCGGCCGCATGCCGCGGTTCAGCAGCTCCTGTTCGAGCGCGGCTTCGATTTCGCGCTGGTCGTCGCGGCCGACGACGGCAAGTTCGTGCGCGGCCTTGAGGATGAACGGGTAGCTGTCTGGGTCGAGTGCGGCGTGGCGGCGCAGCACGCCGGTGATGACGGCGAGGTTTTCGGCGGAGGCGCACCAGAGCGGCATTTCGAGGCGCGCCGGCACCGCGCGCGAGTCGAGGCCGTCGCCGAAGTTGGCGTAGCACGCGCGCATGGCGTGTTCGTTGAGAAAGCGCGGCTCGTTGACTTGCCAGCCCGGATCGAACAGCGCGCTGCGGCGCCCGGGCGGGAGCATGTGTTCGAAGATGTGTCGGTCGTAGATGCCCTCGACGCTGGCGGTGGCGGCGCGCGCGGCGGCGTCGTCGGTGCGCGCGTCCGACGGCAGGGCGAACAGCGCGCAGGTCTGCGCTACGGCAGCGCTGTTCGGCCGGTCGATGTAGCCGGCGACGAGCGCGCCGGCCGCGCGCATGGTGTTCAGCGCGGTGACGAGCGGACGCAGCAGCTTGTCGGCCTGCGCTGCGTTGTTCAGCGTGCGATCGTTGAGCAGAGCGAACGGCACGAGCGATCCGTCGGCGATGACGATCGGCTGCACGCCGAGCGCTGCGAAGCGCGCACATGCGTCGGCCAGCAGCTGAATCTCCATCACGTCGCGCAGGTTGGAGACTTCGGCGGCCGGGTTGGCCATTTCGCCGACTGGCAGATCGAGCTCGGAGAGTAGTCGCGTTCGTTTTTCGCGCTGCAGTTCCTCGGCTGCATGCTGGGCGGCGGGCGCGTCGGCGCAGCCGTAGACGATGCAGGCGCAGGCGACCTGCACGTAGGCGAACACGACCGGTTTGTGTCGGTCGGGCATGATCTGCGATCCGTCGGCGGCGACGAGGGCGAAGTCGCGCGGCTCTGTGCCGAAGGGGAAGGCAGCGGCCGGCGCCTCACCGGCGTCGAAACGCGCGCCGAGCGCCTGCGGGCCGGCGGCGTCGGCCGGATCGATGTCGCGGAGCGCGCTGAGCAGGCTGTCGAGGCGCGAGCGGCGTTGCTCGAGCAGCGCTGCCGTGCGCTCAGCGTAATCGTAGATTTGAGTGCGCAGTTCGCGAAGGTGCATGGTCAGATATTGTAAGAAGCCGGGTACTGCATAACGATATTACAGAAGCGCCAGGAAATTCCCCAGCAGCTGCTTGCCGTGCTCGGTCAGGATGCTCTCCGGATGAAACTGCACGCCGTAGGTCGGGTGTTCGCGGTGGCGCACGCCCATGAGCTCGCCCTCGGCGGTGTGAGCGGTGCGGATCAGTGCTGGCGGCAGCGGCTCTTCGACGATCAGCGAATGGTAGCGCGTGGCGTCGAACGGGTTCGGCAGGCCGGCGAAAAGGCCCTGGCCGTCGTGAAAGACCGGCGAGACTTTGCCGTGCATCAGCCGCGGCGCGCGGATGACGCGCCCGCCGAACACGTGGCCTATGCACTGCTGTCCGAGGCAGACGCCGAGGATCGGCAGTTTGCCGCTGAACGCGCGCAGCACGTCGTTGCTGACGCCGCTGTCTTTTTCTGGCGAACCCGGCCCGGGCGAAATGACGATCGCGGCCGGGTGCATGCGTTCGAGCGCGGCCACGTCGGTCTTGTCGTTGCGCAGCACGCGCAGGTCCGCGCCGAGTTCGCCCAGGAACTGCACCAGATTGAACGTGAACGAGTCGTAGTTGTCGATGACGACGATCATATTTTTCCCCGGGGAATTCGTCGAATTTCTATCCTGGCCTCACAAAGGCAAGCAAGGGCAAGCAAGTGCAAGAATCGAGATTCGACGAACATGTCCTAATTGTCCGCTTCTGCCTCGTCGATGGCGACGAGCGAGCCGCGCATTTTGTTGGCGGTCTCTTCGTACTCGCCGGTCGGCGTGCTGTCGGCGACGATGCCGCCGGCCGACTGCACGTAGCACGCGTCACCGAGCATGACGATGGTGCGAATGGCGATGCAGGTGTCCATCTGGCCGTTGAATGAGAAGTAGCCGATGGCGCCGCCGTAGACGCCGCGGCGCTCACCTTCGAGCTCTTCGATGATCTCCATCGTGCGCACTTTGGGCGCGCCGGTGAGCGTGCCGGCTGGAAACGTCGCGCGCAGCACATCGAACATATCGAGCCCGTCGCGCACGCGGCCCTGCACTTCCGAGACGATGTGCATGACGTGCGAGTAGCGCTCGATCACCATCAGGTCCGGCACGCGCACGGTGCCGAATTGTGCGATGCGTCCGACGTCGTTGCGGCCGAGGTCGATGAGCATGACGTGCTCGGCGCGCTCCTTCGGATCGGCGAGCAGTTCCTCGGCGAGTGCCTTGTCCTCGGCCTCGGTAGCGCCGCGGCGGCGGGTGCCGGCGATCGGGCGCACGGTGGCGATGCCGTTTTCGAAGCGCGTGTTGAGTTCGGGGGAGGCGCCGATGATGTGCATCGGCTCGGCGCGCGGCAGCAGCCCGGCGAAGTTCATGTAGAACATCCACGGCGAGGGGTTGATGCGGCGCAGCGTGCGGTAGATCGTGAACGGGTGCGCGGTCGTGCGGCGCTTGACGCGGCGCGAGACCTGGATCTGGAAGGTGTCGCCGGCGGCGATGAATTCCTTTGCCGCGCGTACGGACGCTTCGTATTCGGCCTGCGTTTTGTTGCTGAGCGCCGGCGAGCATTCGGCGTCTGGGTCGGGCGTGAGCACGGCCAGCGCGGCGTTGACGCGCGCGTGAATGGTTTTGATGCGCGCCACGGCTTCTTCGTAGCCGGCGGCGACGCCGCCCGGCCCGTCCACGCGGGCGTTGGCGATCAGCAGGATGCGCTGCCGCGCGCGGTCGAAGCCGACGAGCGTGTCGGCGAGGAAGTAGACCGCGTCTGGGATGCCGAGCACGTCTTTGGCGGTGCCGGGCAGTTTTTCGAACTGGCGCACCACGTCGTAGCCGGTGTAGCCGACGAGGCCGCCGCAGAAGCGCGGCAGGCCGGGGACGGGGACGAAGTGGTACTGCTGCATTTCGGCGCGCAGCATGTCGAGCAGGTCGGGCGTGCGCGGCGCTTCGAGCTCGTCGTGCGACTGCACCGGCTGGGAGAGGTCGAGCGCTGGGGAGGCCCAGTCGGAGACGGAGAGGCGGCCGCCTTCGAGGCGATGGCGGCGCAGCGCGCCGTCGGCGAAGACGAGCGCCTCGCGCAGGCGCACGCCGAGGAATGAGTAGCGGCCGACGTGTTCGCCGCCTTCGACGCTTTCGAGCAGGAAGGACGGCTCCTCCCCGGCCAGTTTGAGGAACAGCGACACCGGCGTGTCCAGGTCGGAGGCCAGCTCGGCGTAGACAGGCACCATGTTGCCCTGCGCAGCCAGCGCACGCACTTCGTCGAGAGTGGGTTTGATCGTCAGTTTTGCCATGTTGTCGGGAAGCAGCGACTCGGTGCTTTGTCGTGAAGCCCCCTGAATCGCACAGATAGCGATGCGGGGGGAGCTGTTGCCGGAAAACAAAAAACGGCTCCGTCCGCAGGGACGAGAGCCGTTGCTCGTGGTGCCACCCTAGTTTTGCACTGCATCGACAGTGCCTTTACGCGTACCAACATACGCTCCGCCCGTTAACGGTGGCGGCTCCGGCGTGCCTACTGCGGCGCTTGGGCGCTCGGTTCAGCTTGCGACTCCCAGGTCCATTCAGTTCAGGTCTGCGCACCGGGCTCGCACCAAAATGCCCGGCTCTCTGCGCGCTCGCGCTGTACGTACTCGTCCTGATCTGCGTCTTTAGAGGGCGGAATTGTAGCAGAGAGCGGTCGTGTGAATTCTTCAGGGGGTGCATAAACTCAAGGATATTCCGCGAATCACGGCATCGCCCC
>CAXNFZ010000068.1:0-11611 GCA_964201495.1 Chloroflexota bacterium
GATTACGGGTGCGGCGCGCGGCATCGGACGCGCGACGGCATTGAAGTTCGCGCAGGAAGGCTGCCATGTGGCCTTGTCAGATATGAACCTCGCCGGTGTCGAAGAGACGGCTGCGCTGTGCCGCGCGCACGGCGTGAAGGCGATCGCCATGCGCACCGACGTGACGAACACGAGCGACGTACAGGCGATGGTCGACCAGTGCGTGGCCGAGCTGGGCGGCGTGGACGCGCTGTTCAACAATGCCGGCGTGTTTTACAACGCCGGGCCGACGGGCATCGCCGACATGAGCGACGACGAATGGGATCGCATGATCGCCATTTGTCTGACGAGCGTTTTCAAGGTCAGCCGCGCGGTGCTGGCGCACTGGGTGAAGACCGGCACGGCCGGCGCGATCGTGAACTCGGCGTCGATCTCGGCGGCGATTGCATTTACGCGCTCGTCGCACTACTGCGCGGCAAAGGCGGGCGTGGCCTCGTTCACGCGCTGCACGGCGCTTGAGTACGGCCCGATCGGCGTGCGCTGCAACAGCATCGCGCCGGGCATCATTCAGACCGACATGACCAAGCCGGCATTGAGCAGCGCCGAGACGGTGGCGGACTGGATGCGGCGCATTCCGCTGAAGAAGCTCGGGCAGCCGGAGGACGTGGCCGAAGTGGTGGCGTGGCTGAGTTCCGACGAATCGCGCTACGTGACCGGCGACATGATTTTCATCGACGGCGGGTGGGTGCTGGAGTAGTCGGAGTTCGAGCGCTCCCGGAGCAAAAATGAAAGACAAAGTTGCATTCGTGACCGGAGGCGGTTCAGGGATCGGGCGAGCGTGTGCGCTGGCGCTGGCGGCGCAGGGCGCGCGCGTGGTGGTGGTGGGCCGCACGCTGGCGAAGTGCGACGCGGTCGTGGCTGAAATTGGCGGTGCGAGCGCGCTGGCCGTGCAGGCGGACATCGCGAGCAGCGCGGACGTGCAGCGCGCGATTGCGCAGACTGTGGCGCATTTCGGTGGACTCGACGTGCTGGTGAACAGCGCCGGCATCAGCCCGTCCGGCCGCATCACCGAGATCAGCGAAGCCGAATGGGACGAGTGCATCGCGATCGACCTGACGAGCAATTTCCTGACGGCGCGCTACGCCATTCCGCACATGATGCAGCGCGGCGGCGGCTCGATCGTGAACGTGGCTGGCACATTCGGAATGCGCGCAGCGAGCGGCAAGGCAGCGTATTCCACGGCCAAGGCCGGCGTAGTGAATCTGACGCGCGCGATCGCGCTGGACTACGCGCGCGACGGCATCCGCTGCAACGTGGTGTGTCCGGGCTTCGTGGACACACCGCTGACCGAAGGATTCCAGGGGCCGGGGCGCGACGAATTCCTGGAGCGGTATCAGCCGCTGCGCGGCATGACGCAGCCGGAGGACATCGCGGCGATGGTGGTGTTCCTGGCGACAGATGCGGCGCGCATGGTGACCGGGCAGCTGTTCGCGGTGGACGCCGGGCAGCAGGCGGGGTTGTTCGTTCCATGAAACTGAAGCTGATTGCTGCCGGGTATGCGTTGCCCGACGCGCGCGCGCCGCTGGCGACGGACTTTGCCATCGTGGTGGATGGTGCGCGGATCCTTGCGGCCGGAAATCGCGCCGAGATGCAGCGCGCGTTTCCGGCGACGGAAATCGAGCGGCATGATCACATGCTGCTGCTGCCCTCGTTCGTGAACAGCCATGATCACGGGCGCGGGCTGGGCACGGCGGCGCTGGGGATTCCCGACGCGGTCCTCGAGACGTGGATTCTGGGATTGCGCGCGCAGCCGGCGATTCCGCCGTATCTGGCTGCGGCGTATGACGCGGCGCGCCTGCTGCGCAGCGGTGTGACGGCGACGGCGCACAGCCACAACCCGCGCAACTGGCGCGCGCTGCACGCTGAATCGCTCGAGACCGTGCGCGGCTACCGCGACGCCGGCATTCGCGTGGCGTTTCATCCGCCGATCGTCGATCAGAATAATCTGACCTACTTCGACCAGGCTGGATTCGCAGAGAGCCTGCCGGACGATCTGCGCCCGATCGGGCGCGGGATGCTGGGCTCGCCGCTGCTGGCCGTGGACGAATACCTGTCGATTTGCACGGACCTGTTCGAGCGACTGCACGACGCTGACGGGTGCACCGTGCACGTGCAGGTCAGCCCGGCGGGCGGCCAGTGGTGCAGCGACGGCTTGATCGCTGCGTGTGTGGAGTGGGCGCGCGCGCGCGGCACGCGCATGCAGATGCATCTGCTGGAGACGCGTTTTCAGCGAGCATATGCGCAGCGCGCGTTCGGAAAAAGTTTTCCGCGGCACCTGGACGAGATCGGTGCGCTCGGCCCATGGACGACGCTGGCGCACATGGTGTGGGCGGATGCGGAAGATTTCGCGCTGCTGGCCGAACGCGGCGTCGGCGTGGTGCACAACCCGAGCAGCAACCTGCGGCTGCGCAGCGGCATTGCCCCGCTGACCGAGATGATGCGAGCGGGGGTGCGGCTGGGCATCGGGCTGGACGGGCACGGGCTGGACGACGACCAGGATTACTTGCGCGAGATGCGGCTGGCGCGCACGCTGGCGGCGATGAAGGCGAGCGGCGCAGGAGAGCCGAGCGCGCGCGATGTGCTGGCGATGGCGACGCGCGGCGGGGCGGCGGTGACGTTTGGGCCAGACTGCGCGATGGGCGCGCTGGCGGAGGGCCAGCTCGCCGACGTCGTGCTGATTAAGCCGAGTGAAGTGATGGCGTGGCAGATTGAGCACGGCGAGGCAGCGCAGGTGCTGCTGACGGCGGCGACGCGCGAGCACGTGCGGCATGTGCTTGCGAACGGCGCGTGGGTTGTGCGCGACGGGGTGTGCGTGGGCGTCGACGAGGCGGCGCTGCTGCGTGAGATCGTCGGAATCCTGCGCAGCAGCGACGACGCCGGCGCCGGCCGGGCGCTGGATGAAGCGCGGCGGATCGCGCCGTTGCTGGAGAGGCACCTGGGGCGGACGATTGCTGACGGCTGACGGGCCATCGTCGGGTGCATTCGCTGTTGGGGCAGAGCGCGCGGAGAGTGCGGAGGACGCGGAATTTCGCGCGGAGACGCGGAGATGCGGAGACGCGGGCTTTTGGGGGGATCGACTGTGATTCGATTGGAACTCCTTCTACGCCTTTCGCTCACGTGCGTGATGCGTCGATGCGTCGATGCGGACCTCGATTGTTTGTCAGCGCAGACGCATGCGGTGCTCGACCGCCCCTCTCCGCCAGGATTTCGCGCGCCGCATCGAGCGTGGCACGGGCCAAACGCAAGCGAAATCGCAGAGGGAGAGGGGGCAGGGGTGAGATTTTCGCGCGCATTTTTTGCCCCTAACTGCGGATGCACTCTTCGCGACTCTGGGCGAGGACGCAGCGCATAATCGGGCCCTCTATGCACAAGCACACCGGCGTGGCGCTCGCGTTGATATCGGGCGTATTTTTTGCGATCTTTCCAGTCGTTGGGCGGTATGCCACACAGTATGAAGTGAGCAAGGCGACGCAGCTCGGCTTTCGATTTTTGATCGGGTGTCTGCTGGTGCTGCCGTTCGTACCGCGCGGCGCGTGGCGCGGATTCGGGATGAAGCAGTGGGTCGGCTTCACGGCGATGGGAGCGATGTACGTCGTGCAGTCGATTTTCTATTTGATGTCGGTGGACCGCATCCCGATGGCGATGACGAGCATTTTGTTGTACGTGTATCCGGCGATTGTCGTGGTGCTGTCGCGGATTTTTCTGGGAGAGGCGATTACGCGCGTAAAGGTGGTGGCGTTGGTGATGGCGTCGATCGGGGCGGTATTGACGATCGGTGCGCCGGGGGCGGTCGGCGACATGAGCGGCGTGTGGATGGCGCTGGTGACGCCGACGGTGTATTCGGCGTACATCATTATTGGGGCGAAAGTGCAGCGCGGCGTGCCGGCGACGGCGGCGGCGGCGACGGTGATGGGAGCGGCAGCGGTGCTGGCATTCGGATTGGGTGGCGTGGCGGGGATCGTTGCGCCGGATGCGAAGCTGCTGGCGCTGCAGTTCGATCTGCCGTGGCAGGCGTGGGCGGCGCTCGCGGCGCTGGGGGCGTTGTGCACTGCGCCGCCGGTGTTGAGTTTTCTGGCGGCAGTGCAGCGCATCGGCGCGTCGCGCACATCGATCCTGAGCACGATTGAGCTGGCGGCGACGGCGCTGTTCGGTGCGATGCTGTTTGGCGAGTCGCTGCAGTTGTTGCAGATGATTGGTGGTGGGATGGTGGCGGCGGCGGTGGTGCTGATTGCGCGAGAGGAACGCAGGTGACCAGGGTGCATCCGGAGTTAGGGGCGAGTTTCAACAGCAGATTTTCCTCACGCGAAGAACGCTAAGGAATAAGACTTTTATGGCTTCCTACGCCTTCGCGTGAGAAATGCATTTGCCCCAAACGGCGGATACACCCGGTGACTACTCAGGCCAGCCAGTTTTCCAACGCGAAACACGCTATTCCTTCCCCCTTCGGGGGAAGGAATAGCGTGTTTCGCGGGAAATATTGATTTGGGCCTGAGCAGTTACCTCCACCTGGTGTTTAGCCATTCCCTGGTTGCGAGAATTTAGAACTTATCTCTGATAATTCGGACGTGGCAGAACCCAAGGAACCCCTTACCGAGCGCGAGCTGGAAGTCGTGAAGCTCGTTGCAGATGGGGCAAGCAACAAGCAGATCGCTGCGACGTTGTTCATTTCCGAGAACACGGTCAAGGCGCATCTGAAGAGCATCTTCATCAAGCTCGAGGCGGAGAGCCGCGCCAAAGTGGCGGCGATGGCGCAGCGCAACGGCTGGGTTGAGCACATCGCGGCTGGAGCAGGCGAGATTGCGCACGTCGTGTCTGAGCCGAGTGCAGAAGTGGAAGCCCCGGCGCTGGGGAAATTGGAGCTGGGGGCGACTGCGGCGTTGCCTGTATCCGTGCCGGTGCCGGTCGCGCCGAATCCACACATGCCGCGACCGCTGGCGAAATGGCGGCGTGCGGCGCTGGTGGTCGCGGCGATTTTCGTGGCGGCGGCGAGCGTGTGGAGTGTGCAGCTGGAGCTGAGGCGTGCCGAGCCGGAAGCCGAGCGGGAATTCGTCTCGGTGGCGGAATCGCAGGAGGCGGTGATGGTGCGTGCGTCATCGCGCTGGATCGCGCGCGCGGCATTGCCGGCGGCGCGCACCCGTGCAGCCGCATTCGGCGTAGGTGGGCGAGTCTATCTGGTTGGCGGGGCGATCGAGCCGCAGGGTGTGGGCGACCTGATAGTGTACGAACCGCGCACGAATACGTGGCACGCCGGCGCATCGAAGCCGACGCCGCTGCGGCTGGCGGCGGGGGCGGTGATGAGCGGCGTGATTTATATGCCGGCTGGCACGGATGCGGCCGGGGCGCCGACGGCGGTATTCGAATCGTATGACGTGAAGGCGGATCGCTGGGCTGTGCTGCCGCCGTTGCCGCGTGCGATGGCGGGCCATGTTGTGGCGACCGTGGGCGAACGCGTGTATGTGTTCGGTGGCCGAGCGGCGGACGAGAACTTCAACACATCCGGCTACGTCTACGACCGGGCGGCGCTGCGCTGGACGCGCATCGCCGGGCTGCCGACGGTGCGCAGCCAGGCGGCGGCGGCGGTGGTGAATGGACGCATCTACGTCGTCGGTGGCACCGATGGGCGGCGCGAGCTGGCGACGTGTGAGTACTACGACGTCGCAGCAGATCGCTGGACCACCTGCCGACCGATGAGCATTGCGCGGGGCGGCCTCGGGCTGGCGCAGGTGGGAATTGGGTTGTATGCCGTTGGCGGGGGTGTGGTGGCGAATTACATCCCGTTCAACGAGCGCTATGACGCGGCATCCGACACGTGGGAGCCCTTCGAGATTCCGGCTGCGCGCGCGGGCATGTGGAAAAACCCGGCGGTGGCGTCACTGCCGACCGAGTTCTATGTCATCGGCGGGTCGACAGGATTGGAGGCGCGCAGCGAAATGTACGTGTATGAAGTGCTGACGAACAAGAGCTTCCTGCCGAGCCTGGAGAATGCGCCGTAGGGATTGCACATTTCACATTGCACATTTCACATTGCACATTAGGCATTGATCGAATTGCCGCACGCAGCGCAGCAGGAAATATGCAATGTGAAATGTGAAATGCCTAATGTGAAATGCCTAATGTGAAATGCCTAATGTGCAATGTCTAGTTGATGATCGAAATCGGGATGATGCCGTCGGTATTGGAGAGATTGAGCACGCTGACGCGCGCAGCGATCTGCATGGCAATATCGCGGATGGATTTCGAGACGACGTTCTCCGGGTCTGCGACGACGATGGGGTGACCGCTGTCGCCGCCGGCGCGCACCTGCGGGTCGAGCGGGATGCTGCCGAGGAACGGCGCGTTTTTCATGGCGGCGAGTTTTTGGCCGCCGCCTTCACCGAAGAGGGCGATCTTCTGACCGGTGCGCGGGTCTGTGTAGGGGCCCATATTTTCGATCACGCCGATGATCGGAATTTTGAGCTGTTCGAACGCGGCGAGGCCCTTGAGTGCGTCGCTCATGGCGACGAGCTGGGGCTGCGTGACGATGACGCCCATGACGCCGGCGGCGACCTGCGCGAGCGACAGCTGCGAATCACCGGTGCCGGGCGGCATATCGATGATCAGGTAATCGAGCTCGCCCCAGTCGACGTCCTGGAGGAACTGGCGGATGGCGCTATGCAGCATCGGGCCGCGCCAGACGAGAGGAGCTTCGGCCGGATAAATGAAGCCGATGCTGAAAATGCGGATGCCGAATTTCTCGTGGGGGATGAGTTTGCCATTCTGCTGCTGCACCGACGGCATCGACTGACCGTTGGGGAGCATTTCGGCGGCGGGCAAACCGACCATGAGAGGCACATTGGGGCCGTACACGTCGTTGTCGAGCAGGCCGACGCGCGCGCCCATTTGGCCGAGGGAGATGGCGAGGTTGACGGCGACGGTGCTCTTGCCGACGCCGCCCTTGCCCGAGGCAACGGCGATGATGTTCTTGATCGGCAGATTCAGCGCGCTGCGCATGCGCGCGTTGGCGACGACGTTGCTGGTGAACGCGACGTTGATCACGCCGATGCCGGGCACCTTCGCCAGTTCCGCGCGAGAAGCGCGTTCCATGACGTCTTTCAGCGGACAAGCTGGTGTGGTCAGCTCGATGGCGAACGACACACGGTTGTCGTCGATCTTGAGGTCCTTGATCATGTTCAAGGTCACGAGATCCTTGTGCAGTTCCGGCTCGATCACGCGCGACAACGCGCCCAGTACATCCTTCTCAGTAATCATCGGGGCAGATTAGACCATGGGAAGGTTAGGGAATGGGGAGAGGGGAAGAGGGGGGAAGAGCAGAAAATCCCACTGTTTCACCCTCTCCCCCTCTTCTCTGCGCGTTACTCCAGGGTGACTACAGGGAACCACCACCGGTGGGCCGGCTCGGTCGCCAGCACGTAGTTGCCGAGGCGCTGAATCGGCGCGGTGACGATGCCGGCGGCGGGGGACCAGCTGCTTGCCGCGACCCACTCAAACAGCTGCGCGACCTGGCCGGCGGGGACCATCATGGGATCGACGGGCAGTTCCAGGATGGCCGGGTTGATCAGCGTGGAGATCGGGCTGTCGTCGATGCTCACGCTGACGTCGAAGAAAGAAAGCGGTACGTCGCCGGGCGGTTCTGCGGGCTGTTCGACGGGAGTGCAGGTGACGACCATACTGGCGCCGACGGCGGGTGCGGCCGGCCGCAGTGCCGATTGCGAGGGCATGGTGATGGTCACGCCGCTGGTCGGCGCTTCGAAGGTACAGGCCTGGGTGATGGTGATCACTGTGTTATTGGCCTTGACAAGGACGACGTCGACGGTGGTGCCGGCGACGCCGGGCTTCATGACGAAGTCTATGCGGCTGTCATTGACGACCTCGTGCGGCTGCTGGACCGCATTGACGAACACACCGATGGCGTTGGTAAAGCCGCTGCCATTTTCGCCATTTGCGCCCACCACGATCGTGTCGCCGGAGAGTGCCACTGAAGAGCCAAATGGGCCGTTCTTTGCCGCCCCGGTCTCGGCTACCGCTTCGGTATTCGAGGCCTTCAGATACGCTGCCTGCGTCAACGTTCCGGCCACGCTGCGCGTGAATACATACGCTGCGCCGGAACCGAGTGTGCTGCCGTCCTCGCTTTACGCGCCAACCACGATCGCGTCGTCGTCGACGGCCACCGACATGCCGAACTTGTCTTCAGTATTGGCATTCGAGGCCTTCAGATATGCCGTCTGCGTCCACGTCCCGTACCACGCTGCGCGTGTACACGTAGACAGCACCGGCTAAAAATGCGTCGTTGTTCGGCGATCCCATCGTCGACGTATAGCTCCCGGACTCGTTACGAGCACCCACGACGAGGGGTGCGCCGTCGATGGCCATCGACACACCGAACTTGTCTCTTCCTTCGGCGTTCGACGCCTTCAGATATGCTGCCTGCGTTAGGTCACCGGCGTAATTGGGGCGTAACTCCGGCTCCGGCCGATTCTGATTTTGCGTAACTACTCAGGCCATCCATTTTCCAACGCGAAACGCGCTATTCCTTCCCCCGAAGGGGGAAGGAATAGCGCGTTTCGCGGGAAATACTGATTTAGGCCTGAGTAGTTACCTACTGTAAGAAAAGCAGGCGTTTGTGGAAGGTGAACGTGCCTCGCGAATTGGGTGATTCTGCGTTACGAATTGGGGGATTCATGTGCATGAATTGGGTGAACTATTTTCTAATGCGGGATTTGCGAGATGTTTTTGCCGTTTGGGGTGGATCGCTTGTGACGCGCGGTGCTGCATGTCCCTGGAGTGGGGGGAGCGCGCGCCGGTGTGATAATTTCGTCCATCATGAGGAACAAGATCACGATCGTCGGCGCCGGCTTTGTCGGCGCGACTACGGCGCACTGGCTGGCCGAGCGCGAGCTCGGCGACATCGTTCTGCTCGACATCCCCGCCACTGAGACCATGCCCAAGGGCAAGGCGCTCGACCTGATGGAAGCTGGCCCGGTGCTCGGCTACGACACCAAGGTCGTCGGCACGACGGACTACGCAGATGCGGCGAACAGCGACGTCGTCGTCGTCACCGCCGGCATGGCGCGCAAGCCCGGCATGACGCGCGAGGACCTCGTCGGCATCAATCAGAAAATCATCACCGACGTTGCGAACAACATCGCCGCCACCTCGCCCAACGCGATCGTGGTCGTGGTGACGAACCCGCTCGACACGATGACCTTCCTGGCCTACAAGGTGCTCAGCGCGAAGGGCTTCCCGAAGAACCGCGTGATCGGCCAGGCCGGCGTGCTCGACAGCGCGCGCATGCGCACGTTCATGGCGATGGAAATGGGCGTGAGCGTGGAGAACACGCACGCGTTCGTGCTGGGCGGCCACGGCGACGAGATGGTGCCGCTGACGCGCTACTCGACGATCGCCGGCATTCCAATGACTGAGCTGATGCCGAAGGAACGCGTCGACGCGATCGTGCAGCGCACGCGCCAGGGCGGTGCTGAGATCGTCAACCTGCTTAAGACCGGCAGCGCCTACTTTGCGCCCGGCGCCGCGGTGGCCGAAATGGTCGAGGCGATTCTGAAGGACAAGAAGCTGGTCCGCCCGTGCGCGGCGTATCTTGACGGCGAGTACGGCATCAAGGACATGTACTTCGGCGTGCCGGTCGTGCTCGGCCGCAACGGCTGCGAGAAGATCATCGAAGTGGCTCTCACGGACGAAGAGAGCGCGATGATGAACAAGAGCGCTGAGCTCGTGCGCGGCACGATGAGCGCGCTGAAGTTCTAGAACTTGCACGACTCAGCTCAGCGTCGCCGACGCTGAGCTGAGTCGTTGTTCGGAATCACGCACATGCGCACCCTGCGTTCGGCATTGTCCGATGAGCCGCTGGCTCGTCTGATGGCGATTGCGGACGCGTGGGATGCGACGATTACGGCCACGTCCCGCGCGGATGTGGCCGTTGCTCTTTCCGCGCACATGCTGCAGCCGGATGCCGCTGCGGATGCGCGCGATGGCCTTCCGGACGCTGCACGTGACGCGCTGCGCGTTTTCCTGCGCGCCGGCGGCCGCATGCCGGCTGCCGCTGCCGAACGCCGCTTTGGCGAAATCCGCCCGATGGGCCCCGGGCGAATCGAACGTGAACGCCCGTGGCTGGCGCCGACCGGGCCGGCCGAAGTGCTGTGGTATCGCGGCTTTCTCTTTCGCGCGTTCGATCACACGCTGCGCATGCCGGTCGATGCGCTGTTCGTTCCCAGTGATCTGGCGGCGCTGCTCGGCCCGGCCGAATCTGCCGCAGTGTTGCAGGCTGCGCCGACTGCGCCGACTGCGCCGGTCGCCGTGGCGTCGAGCGAAGCTGAGGCCGGCAGCCCGCTGCTCGACGACGTGACGACGCTGCTATGTTACGTGCAGAATGCCGAAGTGCGCGCGCGCGGGGAAAGCGACTGGGACGCAAAATCGCGCGGTGCGCTCGCGGTCATGCTGCGCGATGCCGACGGAGTTCAGGATGCACATCCCGCCGGGCGATTCGCATTTTTGGCGAACCTGCTGCGGCGGCTGGGCTGGGTGCGCGCGCAGGATGGGCGTCTGCGCATCGTGGCGCAGCCTGTGACGCAATGGCTGCAGCAGCCGGCGGCCGAACGCCGCGCTGCGCTGGCGCGCGCGTGGGTGCAGGATTCTGAATGGAATGACCTGGCCCACGTGGCCGGGACGGTTTTCGAAATGACGCATACGTGGAGCAATCACCCGTTGCGTGAACGCGGCGAAATTCTGCGCATGTTCGGCGCATGGTGTGCGAGCTGCGCGCGCGGTGCCGTGGATGTGGATGAGTTCGTCGCGCACGTGCAGCAGAGCAATCCCGATTTTGCGCGCGTCGACGGCCGCTACGACACCTGGCATCTGCGTGACGAGGTGACCGGCGAATATCTGCACGGCTTCGAGAACTGGGGGCGCGTCGAAGGGATGCTCATTCGTCGTGTGCTGGGCGGGCCGTTGACGTGGCTGGAGGACGAGCGGCTCGTGGCGACGCCGGCGCCGTCTGCGTCCGTGGCGTACCGCGTCGAGCCCGACGCGGTGATTATTGTTTCTGCGGCAAATTCCTTTGAGCGATTTCAGACTGCGCGCGTGGCGGACTGGGACGAGACGCGCGTGGATGCGTTCGCTTATCGACTGACGCCGCGGTCGCTGCGGCGGGCGCAGGAGCAGGGCATTCGCCCGGCGCGCGTGCTCGAATTTCTGGTGGAGAAAAGTGGTGCGCCGTTGCCGGCGGCTGTGACGCGCGCGGTCGAACGCTGGGCCGACGGCGAGGACGTGCAGCTTGTGCGCATGCTCGTGCTGCGCGCGCGCGATGCTGCGGCGCTCGATGCGCTGCTGCGGCTGGACGCGCTGCGGCGCGCCGGCGCCGAACGCCTGGCGCCGACCGTGGCGCTGCTGCGTGCGCAGGACGTGCGCGCGGTGCGAGCGCTGCGCGCGGCAATCGCCGGGACCGGCGTGCTGGTGGAAGAGTGAGGAGATTGCACATTGCACATTGAGCATTGCACATTGAGCATTGCACATTGAGCATTGCACATTGAGCATTGCACATTGAGCATTGCACATTGAG
>CAXNFZ010000069.1:0-11559 GCA_964201495.1 Chloroflexota bacterium
TTCTTCCAATCCTGGAAATCAGCCTCGATCGCGTCGCTCCACTTCGAGTCGATCTCGCCGGAGCTCCAGCGCGCCTGCTCGATGCGCAGCCTGCCGAACTCGTCGCGCACGCGGATGTCTTCACTGCTCTCGACAACTTGCTGCACCAGATGCGGAGGAATGAACATCACGCCGGTCGGCGTGCCAAGCATTACGTCGCCCGGCATCACCGTCATGCCGCCGATGCGCACAGGAATGTTGATGCCCAGCAGCGTCACGTCAGCGATCGCCGTCGGGTCCATGCCGCGCATGTAGAAATTCACATCGGTCAGCTGAACCAAACCCTGGTAATCGCGGATGCCGCCCTCGATCACCGCACCGGCGCGCGTGCGCGTTCGCACCGCTGTGCCCAGGTTGTCGCCGACCATCGTGCCGTCCTTGATCTTGCCGAACAGGTCGACCACCATCACGTCGTGCATCTGCAGTGAGTTGATCACCCACGCATTCTGGCCGCCGGAACTGCCGCGGCCCTCAGCAATGCCAGCATCCTGAATCGCCTGATGAAAATCCGGGCGATGCGGCACGAATGCGGCAGTCACCGCACGTCCGACCGTGATCGTGCCAGGATGCGTTTCCTTCCAGTTGCCCTCGAACTGGCGGCGATACCCCTGATGGTGCAGCGTGCCCCATGCTTCCTCGGTCGTCACCAGTTTCATGCGCTCGAGCCACGTATCCGGCACCATCGGCCGACCATCCGAAAAACGATCGAACGGGTTCAAGGGCGTCATCGCGATCATCTGCTCGCGGGTAGGAGATATGTGTATCACGGCGGGGAAATGTAGCAGTGATCGCGATTCCGGGAAAGCGACGAAACAGACGACGGACGGCAGAGTGAGCAGACTGCCGTCCGCCGTCCGTCGTCTGCCGTCCTCAATAGAACCTCTCCACAACCCACCCGCGCACCCGCGCCAATCGCTCCAGCCGTGAGTCGGGGTTCACCGCCACAGGATGGCCCACGCGTTCGAGCAGCGGCCGGTCCGAAATCGAGTCGGTGTAGAACATGCAGTCAGCCAAATCAGCGCCGCGCTCGCGCGCGATGCACTCCGCCCACGTCACCTTGCCGGAACCGTAGCACGCCTCGCCGACGATGCGTCCGGTGATGCGCTCACTCACGACCTCAAGCTCGGTGTAACGACACTCAACGCCGAGATGCCTCGCTACCGGAACCACGGCGAACTGCGTCGCCGCCGACAGCAGCCATACTTCGTCGCCGGCATCCTGATGCGCACGGATGCGCTCGACCGCGCGCGGTGCGATGTACTGCAACACGTCTTCACGCACCCAGCGATCCGCCAGCAACCGCGTTTCCTTCGCGTCGCCATCTCGAAAACTGCGGCTCAGCAAAGCCACCACACGCGGAAAATCGACCAGCTTCAGCCCATAGCCCACACTCACCCACACAGCCGTCAATATTTCACGCACCGAAAGCATATTGTTGCGCCACATGTACTGCAGGTACAGCGTGGTGCTGCTGCGCGACAGCAGCGTCTTATCCATATCAAAAAATGCAATGTTCATCTTTCAGTAGAACTAAAGGCGTAACACAGCACCAGCTTTACTCCATGGTGTCTGTCACGCAAGCAAACCTTTTTCATGCACACGTCCAGGCGCAGCAGTCCCAGCAATTTCACTCGAAGGATACACCCGCGAAAAGTATTCCTTCCCAGCACCGCGACGAAAAATCCAGCGCACAATCGGCGATCTCTGCGCAGGCGCCTGCTGGCTGGCGTGGCAGGCCGACGCACGTTCCTTGTGCACCGCGAATTTTCGCGTGTCGACCACCGTCGTCGCCGGCACTTCCCACGACGCAATCTGCACCAGGTCGATGTCGCCGTTGCGGCCGAACCGGCGCGGGTTCTGTCGGAACAGCGGCAGCAGCCGCACACCGAAACGAATCAGCCCCTTCGGAAACACGGTGAAATACAACGCCGGCGCCGCGCCCTTGCCCACCACGTTCAACTTCGGCGCGCGAACGCCACCGTTCCACTGCGACACGTCGATCGTCACGCCGTACTTGCGCTCATACATGCGCAGCGTTGCCGCATGCAGCTTGATGTGATCCGGGTGCCCATATCCGCCGAACTGATCGTGCGTGACGATCAAGTCCGGCTGCAGCGCATCGACGTGCGCGGCGATGCGGTCGGCGACTTCGTCGAGCGGCGCTCCATGCAGCGTGCCCGCCAGTGCGTTGTCGGCGCTGCCGGCCATGCCTGAATCGCGGTAGCCGAGAAAATGCACGCCCGCCAGCCCCAGTTCACGCGCAGCGCATTCCAGCTCGGCCGTGCGCAGCGCCGCAATGTCGTCGAAGCCATGCAGCCTGTCAGCGTCGACTGTGCCCGATTCACCGCGCGTGCCGCACAGATAGTGCACCGCAACGCCGTCAGCGGCGTACTTCGCCAGCGTGCCGCCGATGCCGAAGGATTCGTCGTCCGGATGGGCGAGGATGGCGAGGAGAGTTTTCATATTTCAGATTGCAGATTGCACATTGCACATTCTGCATCTCCCATTTCACCGAGTCAACGTTCTTCAACGCTCAATGTGAAATGTGCAATCTGAAATCTGAAATCTGCAATGTGCAATGTGAAATGTGCAATGCGCAATGCTCAATACGTCGTCACCCTACCCGTCCCGCTCCCCGCACCCTGCGCGATCGCCGCACCGATCACCTGCGCTGCCGTGCGCGCTTCGTCCGCGCTCACCCAGCAGTGCATCACCGCACGAATACGGCGCGGCCCGCTCATCATGATGCGCACGCGCTCTGTCAGCGCGCGACGACACAACTCGGCCGCGTCAATCGGCGCCTCAGGTGCGAGATCGAAATACACCATGTTCGACTGCACACGCGCTTCGTCCACCACAATCCCGGGAATCTGCGACAGGTGCGCTGCGAACATGCGCGCATTCACATGATCGTCAACCATGCGCGCAGTCATCTGCTCGAGCGCCACCACACCGGCCGCCGCAATCACGCCGGCCTGGCGCATGCCGCCGCCCACTGCCTTGCGCGCGCGATGCGCCCGTCGCACGAAATCTTTCGACCCGACCAGCACAGATCCGACCGGCGCACTCAGGCCCTTGCTCAGACAAAATGTCACGCTGTCGGCGTACTGCGTCAGCTCGCGCACCGGCACGCCCAGTGCCGCCGCCGCGTTGAAAATGCGCGCACCGTCGATATGCAGACGCAGACCGCGCGAATGCGCCAGGTCCGCCACCGCATGCACATACTCCGGCGTCAGCACCGCGCCGCCCATGCGGTTGTGCGTATTCTCCAGCGCCACCAGCCGCGTCGTCGGAAAATGCTGATCATCCGAACGAATCGCAGCGGCAATGTCTTCGAGCCGAAGCGTGCCGTCGGGCAGGTTCGGCAGCGTATGCGGCTGCACACTCGCCAGCGCAGACATGCCGCCCTGCTCGTAGTAAAAAATATGCGACTGGTCGCCGCAGATCAGCTCGTCGCCGCGGCCGCAGTGCGCCAGGATCGAAACGAGGTTGCCCATCGTGCCAGTGCTCATTAACAGCCCGGCCTCCTGTCCGAGCATCGCCGCCGCCATCTCCTGCAGCTTGTTGATAGTCGGGTCCTCGCCGAAAACGTCGTCGCCCACTTCCGCTGCCGCCATCGCCTCGCGCATCGCCGGCGTGGGAACCGTGAGCGTGTCGGAGCGAAGGTCGATGATGCCGTTGATTGCCATAGTTGTCATGAGTCTCCGCGAAGCATGCATGGTGCGCATGCTTCGCGGAGTGCGTCGTCGAGTCTGTTACGAGTTCAATCCGCGCCACACACGCTCAGGCGTCAGCGGAATCTGATGGAAACGCACGCCCGTCGCGTCGTACACCGCGTTGACCACCGCCGGCGCCACGCCGTCCATCGGAATCTCTGCCACAGCCTTCGCGCCGTACGGGCCGGTCGGCTCGTACGTCTGCACGAGAATCGCCTCAAGCTCCGGAATTTCATCCGCCGCGTAAATGCGATACGGACCAATGCGCGGGTTCAGCAGCTTGCCGTTCGCGTCGTAGACCATCTCCTCTGACAGCGCATAGCCAAGAGCCTGAATATTGCCACCCTCAATCTGCCCACTTGCCGTGGCTGGATTAATCGCCACGCCGCAGTCGACTGCCTGCACCAGCTTCAGCACCCGCACTTCACCCGTTTCGATATCGACCTCGACGTCGGCTACCTGACAGGCGAACGGCGGCGGTGAGTCGTAGCTCATATGCGACGCAGTCGACATGATCTGATGCTGATTTTCCTGATGCGTGGCGAACAACGCCAGCGTGCCAAGTTCGACGATGCTGCCATCGGGCGCCACTGCCGTGCGATCGCGCAGCATGATCTCATGTGCATCGACCTGCACCGGCTTGCCGCTGCTGTTCTTTCCGTGCAGGAACATGTGCGCAGCGACGGAGCGAATCTGATCGCGCACCTGCTCGGCCGCCTTCTTCGCCGCGCCGCCGGTGATATACGTCGTCGACGACGCGTACGCGCCGGTATCAAACGGCGTAAAGTCGGTGTCGCTCGAATACATGATCACATCTTCGAGCGGAATGCCGAGCGTCTCCGCCACGATCTGGCCGACGACCGTGTCACTGCCCGTGCCGATGTCGGTGCCGCCAATCAGCACGTTGAACGAACCGTCGTCGTTCATCTTGATCGACGCTGCGCCCATGTCCAGGCCGGCGATTGCCGTGCCGTGCATGCTCGCCGCCACGCCGATGCCGCGCCGAATATGCGGGCGCGCCGGGTCGATGCGCCGCTTCTCGCGGTTGTCCCAATCGACTGCCGCCAGCGCCTGCTGGAAGCATTCCTCGAGGCCACACGAGCGAATGATCTGGTCAAAGCCCTCACGACCCTCGCCGAGCTGGCGCGCCATCAACAGCGCGTCGCCAGATCGAACCCAGTTCTGCCGCCGCAGTTCGACCGTGTCCACACCGATGAGCTGCGCCGCTTCGTCCATCGCACACTCCAGACCGAATTCGGCCTGCGGCGCGCCGTAGCCGCGGAACGCGCCCGGCGTCGGGATGTTCGTGTACACCACATGACATTCGAACTTCATGTTCGGACATCGATACTGCGCCGTGCCGCGCAGGCCGCTGACCGTCTGCACGGTCAAACCATGCGTTCCGTACGCACCCGTATTGCCGAGCGTGTACTGCGACAGCGCGTGCAAAACCGGCACGCCGCCGTCAGGGTTTTTCTTGAACCCGAGCCGGTACACCATTCGCTGCGGATGGCGCGAGCGCGAGCTGGTGAACTCCTCTTCACGCGTGTACTCGAACCGCACCGGCCGGCCAGTCGCCAGCGTCAGATGCGAACACAGGTCCTCGATCAGCATCTCCTGCTTGCCGCCGAATCCGCCACCGACGCGCGGCTTCACCACGCGAATCTTCTTCACCGGCAGGCCGATCAGCGGCGCCACCATGCGACGCACGTGGAACGGCACCTGCGTGCTGGTGCGGATTACCAGACGATCGTCTTCGTCGAACCACGTCATGCAGATATGCGGCTCGATGCTCACCTGCTGCACCTGCTGCACGCGATATTCACGCTCGATCACCCAGTCACTCTCAGCGAGCGCCTTCTCCACATCGCCAACCTGCGCGCTCACGTAATGCACCAGGTTGCGCTTCGCATCGCGAATCGCCACGGCATCGGGCTCGTCGTGAATCATCGGCGCGCCCGGCTTCATCGCCTCATCCGGATCGAACACCGCCGGCAGCACCTCGTACTCGACCTCGATCAGTTCACACGCACGGCGTGCGATTTCGTACGTCTCCGCCGCGACGACCGCCACGCGGTCGCCGACGTGCCGCACCTTGTTGTCCAGGCTGACCTGGTCCCACGGCGGCGGGTTCGGATACGACTGGCCGCCCGACGCATAAATCACGCGCGGCACATCATGATGCGTCAACACTGCGTGCACGCCCGGCAGCGCGCGCGCCTTTGTGGCGTCGATCGACACGATGCGCGCGTGCGCGTGCGGGCTGGTCAGCATCGCTGCGTGCAGCATGCCAGGCAGCGGCGCGTCATCAACGAACGCCGGCTTGCCCTGCGCCAGCTTCGCAGCGTCAACTTTTTTCTCGGCCTTGCCCACCACTGCCGTCTGCATCTCCGGCGCCAGCACGAACTCCGGCATGCCAGCCTTCGACTGCGTGTCAATCTGCGTCTCGGCTTCCGGTCGCGCAGACTCTGCCGACTGCGAGCCAGTCTCAGCACCCCAGCGCAGGTCGCCGATGTCCTGACGGAAAGCGCCCACACCAGGCGCCGTTCCCTCCGGCGCATCCGACGGCGACGAATCTGCGATGACGAGCTTGAACGGCGGCTGTGCATCGCCGCCGCCGCTGACGCGCGCCGCCGCGTTCATCACCGCCTGCACAGGCTTCAAATAACCCGTGCAGCGGCACAACACGCCGCTGATCGCTTCGCGCACTTCGTCTTCCGTCGGCGTCGGGTTCTTGTCGAGCAGCGCCTTGGCAGCCAGCATCTGCGCCGGCGTGCAGAAGCCGCACTGAATCGCGCCGTTGTCGATGAAGCACTGCTGAATCACGCTCAGCCCCTTGCGATCACCGAGCGACTCGACCGTCACGACATCCATGCCGTCGGCCTGTGCTGCGAGCATCACGCACGTGTTCATCACAGAGAACGGCTTCTCCGCAGCCGGCGTCTGCGACGCCCGGCGCAACAACACGCCGCACGCACCGCAGTCGCCCGTCTCACAGCCGTGCTTGACGCTGTAATACCCTTCGCGCCGCAGCGCGCTCATCAGTGATTCGTTCGCACCGATGACGAAATCTTTCGGTTGTCCGTTGATCGTAAGGTGAATAACCATGGCAGGAATGTTTTGGATTTCAGATTTCAAATTTCAGATTTACAGACGTCCGCCTGCAAATCTGAAATCCAAAATCTGAAATCTGAAATCTGGTAACTACTCAGGCCCAAATCAATATTTCCCGCAAAACACGCTATTCCTTCCCCCTTCGGGGGAAGGAATAGCGTGTTTTGCGTTGGAAAACTGGATGGCCTGAGTAGTTACGAAATCTGAAATCTGAAGTCCTCCGACTTCACATCACTTTCGTCACTGTCAATTTCTGCGTCAGTTGTGTATTCGCTGCGTCGATGGCCGCAGCCGAACCGAACACGGCAACGCGGCCGTGTGTGCGCACGTGATCAAGCACATCAGCAAACGCATGAAAATGCGCCGCCGTTGTGCCGAGTACTTCATCACGCATCTGCTGACGAATCTCGTCGCTCGTGCCAAGCAAAAAGCGCGTCAGCGCAGAATAGCCGCGCGCATCCGGAAGCTCGTGCGCATCGAGGTCGCCGATCACGCCGATGATGCATTTCGTCACTTCTTCAGCGGAGATCGGGTGTTCACGCAGGAACTCAGATGTGCGGTCGTAGATCACGAGCGTGTCGGCAAGATTCGGATCGCGATACGACAGGTAGCTGAAAACCCCGGAGCGCACATCGAAGCGCGCGAATCCGCCGTAGGCGCCGCCCTGCACGCGCACTCGTTCCCACAGCCACGACGTGTTCAGGTAATTGTTCACCACGATCGCTGAGCCGTGCATCGTGTATCCGTGTGCGAACAGGTTCGCCGCCTTGCCGACGTAGTTCACCGGCGCCTGGATGGTCAGCCCCTCACACTCCGGATGCGCCGCCACCGGCCACGCACAACGCACCGCGTCCGCAGTGGGAAGTTTTTCGAGCAGCGCGTTCAAGCGCGGCTGCACGCTCGCCCAGTTCGCTGCGTCGAGCGTGATGTTGCTCAGCACGCTGCGTCGATTCAGCAGCGCCGCGCGCACGCGCTCGAGCTGCGCCAGCACGCCAGCCCAGTCGCTCTCGACGCGCTGCACCAGCTCGCGCACGAAGAACAGGTAGCTGACGCCGCCCATCTGCTCGATCGCCCAGTCGGACGCGGTGAAATTCGCCCGCAGACGCATGTTGGCCATCGAATGGCCTGCAGGCGCCATGCGCGCCTCAAGGCCAGCCTTCTCTTCCAGCACGATCTGTCGAAAGCGTTCGCGGTTGTCGAGTCGCACAGTCAGCAGCACATCGCTGAGAATCGCGAGCAGATCGTCCACCTGCGCCATCGTTGCCTTGCCGCGCAGAAGGAACCACGCGGCCGCGTCGCCGCTGCCGCGCACCGTGCCGTTCAGCATCGCAGCGCGCAGACCGCCCGTCTTGCGGCCGATGCGCTGCGACAGACGCGCGAAGTCTTCCGCCGCAGTGCCCATGCCGAGAAACATCTGTCCAAACAGGCTCAGCAGCGGCACGTCCTGCGCAGCGACGGCGCGCATGTCGAAACCCACGTCGAGATACACGATGCCGTTGGTGAACAAATCGTGATACACGATTCCGCCGTCCAGCACGACGGTCGGCGTGGTTTTGTTGTGTTTGTCGAGGTCCTGCAGCGCCAGCGTCGGAATCGCAGCCAGCGCCTCGGGCGTGTCCGGCGTTTCCTGCATGCGGCGCAGCTGCTGCGTCTGCGCCACGATCTGCTCGATGTCCTGCGCGCTCATGCCCGCACGGGCGGCGTCGAGGCGCGCGCGCTCCTGCTGCTCTTCGCGTGCGCGCAGGCCGGCATCAGGTGCGAGCACGACAGTGACGCGGTGGCTGTTGCTCAGCAAATGCGCAGCGATGGCTTCCTCGAACACATGCTCGCCCGCAGCGATGCGCGCCTTGAGCTCGGCGAGCGGCTCCTCGAAACGCAGCGGCACGAGCGGGTCGCCGCCGTGCAGCCACGTCTGCAGCGCAGCGAGCATAAGCGCCAGTCCACGCGGCGTGCCGCCGGTGTTCAATTCGCGCAGGCGGAATTCGACGGTGTTCAGCACCGCCTCGATCATCTCCGGCTCGATGCCGTTCGTCGCCAGCGCGCGCAGCGTGTCGAGCACGAGTAATTCGACGGCGTCAACATTTTCGGCGGCCACGCCCTTGAGGCCGCCGCTGAAGGTCACCTCACGCTGACCGTCGTCGAGGCCGCCGAGCACGTCCTCGCCGAGGCCGCTGTCGATCAGCGTTTTACGCAGCGGTGAAGCCGGCGTGCCGAGCAGAATGCTGCCGAGAATATCCAGCGTCAATGTCGTACGCGCGTCGAGCACGTCCGTGAGCAGCCAGTTCACGCTGACGAAGTGCTTTGCCTTGTTGGCCTCGGCTTCATCGACGGAATAGCCGGCAGTGCTGCGGCGCGGCTCACTGAAGCGCGGCTGCAGCGGCATGCGCGCATCGATCGGGCGTGCGTCGAATTCGCTCAGCACGGCGTCGAGCCGGCGCAGGCGCTCGTCCTCGACGTCGTCGCCGTACCACCAGATCAGCGCGTTCGACGGGTGATAGTACGTCTCATGGAACGCCTTGAACTGTGCGTAGGTCAGGTCAGGAATCACGAGCGGATCACCGCCTGAGTCGAGCCCGTACGGCGTATCGGGAAACAGCGCAGCTCCGGCAGCCTTGTACAGGCGGCGCTCGGGCGACGAATACGCACCCTTCATCTCGTTGAAGACCACGCCCTTGAAGATCAGCGGGCCGGCTGCGTCGTCAAGCTCGTAATGCCAGCCCTCCTGACGCAGCGTCCATTCGGTGATGTTCGGATGAAACACCGCATCAAGATACACGTCAGCGAGGTTATAGAGGTCCTGCACATTCTGTGATGCCACCGGATACACGGTCTTGTCGCCGTACGTCATGGCGTTCAGAAACGTGTTCAGCGAGCCCTTCGCCAGTTCGATGAACGGCTCCTTCGACGGATAGCTGCGCGAGCCGCACAGCACCGAATGTTCCATGATGTGGGCAATGCCGTCAGAGGAATTCGGCGGCGTGGCGAAATTTACCCCGAAGACTTTGTTCTCGTCGTCGTTGCTCAGCGACAGCAGTTGAGCGCCGCTCTTGACGTGCCGGTACAGTCGCGCGCGCGAGTTGATCTCGCGGATGATTTCTTCGCGCAGAAGTTCGAAGCCGTGCGTGGTGGACATGGCAAGAGTGTATCCGAATGCATGAGAGAACGCAGGGGGCGCGCGCAGTTGCACAACCTGTGCGAATCCTGCCCTGCATCACCACGCCCGTGCGTTCACCGCAGGTCGCGCGCCGAGTCCGCCCCGTGCACGTTCATATCGCCGGTGATTTCACCCGTCTCGACGAAGATCACTCGTTCGGCGATGTTCGTGGCGCGGTCGCCGAGTCGCTCGAGGCAGTGGCCGGCATGCAGCAGCCACGTGCCGCATTCGATGTGCCGGATATTTTCGCTCATCGCATGCATCGTCGAATCCAGCAGCAGGTTGTATTGCCGATCGACCGCGGCATCTGCTGTGATCACACGACGTGCCGTTTCGACGTCACGCTTCAGAAACGCTTCCGATGCCTGCGTCAGCATCTCACGCACGAGCACATCCATCTCGGCCAGATTAAACACGCCGAGGCCGCTGTCGCTGCGCGTAGTCTTGCGCGCCGCTTTGGCGATGCCCTTCGCATAATCGCCGCAGCGCTCCAACTCCACGGCCACAAAGGTCGCCGCCACAAGTTCGCGCAAATCGCGCGCCACCGGCTGCTGCGTGGCCATCACCAGCAGACAGTCGTTCTCCACCTTGTAGCGCAGCGCATCCATCAGTTTGTCGTCGCGCTTCACTTCACGCGCTTCATCGAAGTTGTGATGGATCAACGCAGAGACGGCGCGCTCGGTAGCCCCGCTCGCCTTGGCGCTCAAAATCTGAATGCCTTCACGAATCTCGCTCAGCTCACGTTCAAAAAGTGTGCGCATGGAATTCCTTGAAAAAGGCGGCTGCTCAGCCCAGGTCGTCTGCCTTCGATCCCCCACGCCGTCGTGTGCTCACCTTTCCGCAGGCGGCGGACGACGGAGAATGGCCCGAGCAACGGCGGAAAACAAAATCGGCCGGACCCGCAAGGGCCCGACCGATTGTAGTGCACGTCGTATTAAGCGTGCATCAAGCGCGTCCGCGCTCCTTACATGTTGCGGGCGGCGTAGCCGGGACCACTCGTGTAGAAGGCTGCGTTGATCTCGGTGGCCTCGGTGAAGTCATACACTTCGCCGCCGGCCGACTCGAACGTCTCGCCGCCGAACACCGCGATCTTCTGACCGGGCTTCATTTCATACGCGGTCGGAACTTCGTCGGCCGGGAAGATTGCCTCGAACGGGCACTCCGGCACGCACGCGCCGCAGTCGATGCACGTGTTCGGGTCGATGAAGAACCAGTTCCACTCCGCCTCGGGCTTGCCGGCGATGATGCACTCGACCGGGCAGACATCTACGCACGCGCCGTCGCGCAGGCACAAATGAGTAATTACGTGAGCCATCTATCCACTCCTTCCTGTAAGGCCATCGAAGGCCATCTAATACCGCAAATTCAACCGGTCAACCTTGGTAGTAACCTCGGTTAATTTTCTACAGCGGTTTTTATACCACACACCTCGGATACGCCTAATGACATTCGGCGCGCTCCCGCAGTACGGTCCGTCACCCGCCACGGTCCCACTGAGACTAAGTGAGTCGCCAAAAGTTCTGGCGGCAGATTCGC